>NZ_JBHWVJ010000068.1:0-41313 GCF_042736725.1 Streptomyces sp. NPDC060028
CAGCCACACCAAGATCATCTCACCTGTGACCAGCAGTTACGGGACAAGCCTTAGGTACGCAGGTCGGCTGCCGTCGATGACCTCGCGAAACACTCCCCTCCAACTGCAAGTCTGTCGGTCTCATCACCGGCCGCTGCCTACGCTGCCTTCATGTCCGATCCGAAGAACACCACGACCGACTACGGCAGGCTGGTCCACCTCGTGGGGCCGCCGGCCGCTCCCGTGGACGCCCACGGGGACTGGACCGCCGTGGAGACCGTGATCGGTACCCGGCTGCCCCACGACTACAAACGACTCGTCGAAACCTACGGCTGGGGAGAGTTTTGCGACTTCCTCTACCTCCGGACGCCGTTCGGCACGAGCAAGCACAACGGCATCGAGTGGCAGAGTGCCCACCACTCCACGGGTTCTCCCGAACGAGACTACGAGCGCTACCCGTATCCGCTGCACCCGGCTCCCGGCGGACTGCTGATCTGGGGCACCAGCATGGACGCCGACCGGCTGTGCTGGCTTACCGACGGGGACCTCGAGAAATGGCCGGTCATCGTGTGGAGCAGCGAGGGCTGGTACGAGCCGCATCCCATGGGCGCGACCGAGTTCGTCAAGGGCTGGGCCGGCGGAAACGTCACCTCGGGCTTGATCGGAGACATGGAGCCGGACCTCGCTCCGTGGTTCAACGCGTTCCGTTCCCGTACGCACCGTTGCCTGCGCCTGTCCGAGGGCACCTCCTCCCACTCCGAACGCCTGCGACTCCTGCGCGAGGCATTGGCCCCCACTACCGACCGGGGCTCGTGGCGCTCAGAGCACGACGAAATGGGACAGGACCACTTCGCGACCGTCGACACCGACTGGCTGCTCACCTACGACGCATCCCGCCCTCACCAAATCCGGATCGGCTACCCGCCCGAAGACAGCGGACGGGTTCGCCGGCGCCTCTTTGCCGCAGTTCATCTCATGGGGTGTGAAGTCCTTCAGATCACGACGGCGGCCGGAACGTCCCTGGCGACCTGGGACACGCCCTCAGACGAAGACGAGGAGTAGCGGAGGAGCTTGCCCATGAGTCCCGCGCCGGTCAACTGAACCACTCAGACTCCTACGCCACGCACTGCTCGCGGGAGAGTGACCTCCAGAGCAGACTTCAGAAGTTCGACGGCGACGGCAGTGCCGCACGCTCAGCCTGCTCCAGCCAGGTGGTGTACCAGCGGGCGAAGGTCACCGGCTGCCCGTCAGGGGCGAGGAGCGGTACGAGATCGGCGTCGTCCGCCCGGCCGTCGGACCAGATCGTGCCCCGGTGACTACCGCTGATGATCAGCCACTCCCGCAGGGCGCAGCCCAGATGAGAGATCACGATCGCGCCGGCGGTGCGCTCGGGCGCGAACATGAGGGCTCCCCACGCCTCGTCCCACGCCTCAAAATCTTCGTCGAAGTCCTCGATCTCGTCAAAGTCCTCTGCCTCAGGACATCGAGCGAGGAGCTCCTCAAGGGCCTTGGGGTTCGGACCTTGCTCGGGGAACGGCTCGGCGAGCATGGAGAGGTCGGCCAGGTCGGCGCCGTCCCCTTCCCAGCACCACCCGTCTTGTACGCGCCGCACGGGAAAGAGGCCGTACGCCGGTCCTGCGCCGCCCGCGGCGACCTGGACAAGGAAGGTCCGGTAGTCCCCCGGCAGCCTCACGGCTATCTGGTCCTCGAGTTCAGCGAGCTCGTTCTCGGTGAGCGGCTCATCGAGGACCCACCGATGCCCGAGTGACCCGAACACCTCACTGCGCGCCGACTGAGCGCCCAACGCCGCTACGCGTTCCCGTACTCCTGCCCACTGATCAGTCATGAGCAGACCGTATGCGTCACCACTGACACCCTGTGCCGCCCGGCATGGTCCGGGGCCGTTCCCTCTGGGGCAGGGCGGAGGGCGCATCCTCCAGTGCTGGCCATTGCAGCCTTTGCCGCTTCGTCGGCGGCGGAAGTCGGGGTGCCTTCCCCCAGCCGCACCCGGGACCGCGCTGGTGTAGTCAGCAGGATTCTCGCGGGTCCGAACCTCGAACCCGGCCGCGAGGGGGAGCGGTCTCACTGGGGCAGTCTCGGGCGTCGGCGCCCGATCACCAGGTCGGCAGGACGTACGCGCAGGGCAGAACCCGGGACGGAGCCTGAACCGGTTTCGCCGTGACCGGGCGGGCCTCAGAATCTGCTCTTGGCTTCCGTCACGGTGCGCGAACGAGAGGGGAGCGTGTGAGGCGTCCCATGAGCCCTGCGACAGCGAACTGGTCAGCCCTGCGCTACTGGTGGCGCATCTGCCACCGGCCATGCTGACGTAGTCGGCCTGCCCCTGATCTCCTGGGGCAGATCGACGGGCCGTCCCTGCCAGAAGTGGCGGACTGAGAAACCAGACAATTGAAGCTCCGCCGCGAAGCCGGCGGAGCTTCAATTGGAAAACAGGATCAATCCCAACCCGCTAGAACCCCTTAGCCAAAACCTGATCATCTGGCAGCTCAAAGGCCGAAAGAAACACCCTCAAGGTTTCCTCCAGAAAGGTTTCAACAGGGCTATCTGCCCGAATGAACAGACTAAATCCCGGAGTGAGCTGATTCTGGACCCTTGTCAGGGATACGTCCTGCCCAGAGTCGAGACGAAAGGCGAACGTGATACGCCTTCCAAGATCCCACGGATCATCGAACTCTTCACCTTGACCCCAACTCGAACTCAGCTCATCTTCGAGCATATCGATATCAGCAACATAGATAGCGCGACGTCCGCCAACCATGTCGGAAACTTCAATTCTCTTCATCATTTAACCTACCCGCTGTCACGAATGCACGCGGCCCCGCAGGCATCATCGTCGCCCTCAGGGCTGTCCCGTAAATGATCTACGAGTTGCCTCGGGCTGGGTCGGCCGCTGTCTGGTCGGCTCGCCTATCCGGCGAGGGTGCGGTTGTGCATGCGGGCGATGCCGAGCATGGCGTGGTGGACCCCGTCGCCTTTGAGTCGGCAGTCGCGGAGGATCTTCCAGGTCTTCATGCGGGCGAAGGTGTGCTCGATGCGGGCGCGGACCTGCTTGTGGGACTTGTTGTGCTCCTGCTTCCAGTCGGGCAGGTCTTCGCCTTTGCGGCGGCGGTGGGGCATGACGAGCCGGTGCCGGGGTAGCCGCCGTCGGCGAGCGTGAGTGTTCTGCCGACGGCGCCTTGGGCGCCGGATTCCTCCCATGCCTTGCAGTCGTTGCGGTTTCCGGCGAGCGGCCGGCCGACCACGACGACCAGGTGGGTGTCGGCGTCGATGACGACCTGATGGTTGGTGGAGTATCGGTAGTTCTTGGACTGCGCGGCGATGGTGTGGTCCTGGGTGGGGACCAGGGTGCCGTCCACGATGAGCACGGCGTCCTTGGCGAACCGCTGGCGGGGCTGGAGCGCGAGCATCGGCCCGAGGTGGTCGATGATGCGGTCAGCTGCCGACTTGGACACCCCGAACAGCGGAGCGAGCTGCCGCATCGTCAAGTTCGTGCGCCAGTACGCCGCCACCAGCAGTGCTCGGTCCTCCAGCGGAAGGCTCCATGGCCGGCCTTGCGGACCGCGTCCGCACTCTTACGTCGCAAGACCGTCACCAGCTTTCCGAAGCAGTGCGGACTCAGCCCGGAGAACGGGGCCATCCAGGACGGCTCTGACGCCGTGATCACACCAGCCACGCGGAGATCATCACATCATGATCAGCGAGACGATTCAGGTGCGGGGGCTGAGTCGCAAGACCAGCAGGCGGCGTAGACGAGCAGAGGCCCCGCGGAGCGTCCCGAGTCGTGCCACCTCCTCCGCCTCAAGTTCCAGACGGCCGGCGAGGGCCAGCACAACTGCGTAGGGCCGTTCGCCCTCTTCGAGCTTCGCTGCCACAGCATCGAGGACAGCGCGAAGAACGAAGGAGTCCGCGGAAGGATGTTCCGCCAGCAGACGAAGAAGCCTGTTGTCGTTCCAGACACTGTCGCGGGCTGCGCTCAAGTCAAAGAGGACGGCGGACGGGGTGTGGGGATTGGTTGCCAGGGCCTGCCAGACGAAGGGGTACGGACACTGCGCGAGACGCTGCAGGGCGGAGCCGTCCTTCTCCTTATGTGCAAGGGCAAGGTAGTCCGTGGGGGTGGGCACGAGGGCGGCCTCCCGGAGTGGTCGAAGCCGTCATCTTGCCACCGCTCGTCCGCTGCCCGCTCAGGGAATCGTGTCCCACCTGCTTCGGCCGCCATTTACGGGACAGCCCTTAGCCGAACAGATCGGCTGACGCGGACCTGCAGGGCCCGCACGGCCGCCCAGCCGCTGGTGCGGAGCGGGAAGTCGGAGTTCCGCGGTTCGGCGGCGGCTGCCGTGCGATCTGGAGGAGCGGCTCGCGCGGCAACGCGACGACTGCGCTGCACACCGCGGCGCCGGCCGTCGACGGCCTCCCCCTCCGGAGGCCTTGTCGGTGGCACATCGTCCTTCCGCCGATCCGGCTCTCCAAAGCGTGGGTCCAGCCCCGGCGTCGACGAGGGCGCCCGACAACGCAGGCGCACGGCCCCGGCCCAGGCTGCGGCCAGCGCCGCAGCCGCGGGGTGCCACTCGTCGTGTCGTACGGGCTCGGGCGACGAGGCGCTGGCCCTGACAGCCGGCCTTTTCAACCGGAAGGCCCCGCCGGCCGAGGAGGACGTCACACCACTCAACCTGCGCGGCCGTCGTCATGTCACGGCCGACCCCGCGCCACCGCGTACCGAGTCGTTACAGTGCGGGTTCGTAGATGACGGTGGTGGCGGGACAGTCCTCGGTGACCCCGGGGAGCGCCTGGCGCTCGTTCTCGTCGGCGGCCAGGGCCCAGCGCAGCTTCGTCCCGGCCCAGGTCGCGGCATAGGTGCAGTGGTAGGAACCTTCGGAGGGCAGCCCATCGGCCGGGTCCTTGTCGGCCTTGGACCGGTTGGAGGCGGCGGACACCGCGATCAGCGTGTCCGGGGAGGCCTGGTCGTTCGCGTATGCCTCCTGTCGCGTCGCCGACCACGAAATGGTCAACATCCAGTCGGGCCGCGTGGCCTCAGGGCTCACACAGGCGTACGGCGAGGGCGGCGATGTCGTCGTCAAGGTGTCCTTTGGTGTAGCGGAGGAGGTCGCGGTGAAGAGCCGCGAGCAGTTCGCGGGGCGGCGTTGCGGGCTGTCGACGCATCCAAGCTGCCAGCGGGAAGAACTCGCCGTCGCGGGCGCGGGCCTCGGCGATCCCGTCGGTGTAGAGAAGCAGCAGGTCGCCAGGGGCGAAGTCGAAGGTGTCGACGTTGTAGTGATCGCCGAGTAGCTCCGCGAGGCTGAGCAATGGCGAGGGGGTGGCGACCTCGAGGACACGGAGTTTCCTGCGGTTCAGGAGCAGCGGTGGGGGGTGTCCGCAGTTGAGGATGTCGATACGTGTGCCCTCGTGCGGGATCTCGACGAGAAGGGCGGTGGCGAAGCGCTCCATCGGCCCGTCGGGGGGGAAGGCGGCGTTGTAGCGGGTGCTGCTGACGTCCAGCCTGCGCGCGATGTTGACCATGTAGGTCTCGGCGTAGGCCGCCTCCCGGAAGGCGTTGACGATGGCCGCGGCCGCCCCCACCGCCGGCAGTCCCTTGCCCCGCACGTCACCGATGAGCAGCCTGACCCCGTATGGCGTGTCGACCACCTCGTAGAAGTCCCCGCCGATGCGGGCCTCCGCCGCGGCCGCGAGGTACAGCGACTCGATCTCGACATTCCCGAAGCGGCGCGGCATAGGGCTCAGCACCACCTGTTGCGCCGCGTCGGCGACGAGCCGTACCTGGAAGAGGGTGCGCTCGCGCTGGAGTCTGACATGGCTTCCGTACGCGGCGGCCACGGTGACCGCGATGATCCCCGCGGCCGTCCACCACGTTCCCAGATCGGGGAAGACGAGGCCGAGGCCGATCATCAGGAAGAGGCAGACCGTCCCGAGCAGGACGGTGGGGAGGACCGGCCACATGGCGGCGGCCAGGGCCGGCGCTGCGGGCAGGAGGCGGCTGAAGGCCATTTCCGGCGGAGTGGCGTAGGCCAGGCTGGCGATCACGACGGTCAGAATGACCGGCGACAGCCGCACGAGCCTGCCGCGGCCGTAGCGCCGACGGAGCCGCGGCCGTCCAGACTCGATCACACTTCCCACAATATCTGCGCAATACGGGCATAGCGCGCTGAGCGGCAGAGTCGGCCGCATGTCTCTCCCGCACGGACCCACCCGGCGCGGGGCGGCCTCAGCCCTCGCTTCGGGCACCGCGATCGGGTGCGCTCATGTCGCCCGTCGCGGGAGTGCCGTCGGCGAGCCCGTAGCGCACATAGACGGTGCCCTTCGGGCTGGCTACCGGGGGAGCGAGGAGCGTGACGTTGGTGGGCACCGCGCCATCGTCGAACACCTTCTTCCCGACGCCGAGCACGATCGGGTGCACCCAGAGATCGAGACGGTCGAAGAGCTTCTCGCGCAGGAGGGTCTGCACGAGGTTCAGGCTCCCGACGACCTTCACGTGCTCGTGCCGCTCACGGATCTCACGCACCGCGTCGGCGAGGTCCGGGCCGAGCTGCGTGGACCCGGCCCACGAGAGCTCGGGCCTGCCGCGGGAGGCCACGTACTTCGGGACGCTGTTGAAGAGCGTGGCGATCTCGTTGTCCTCGCCGCCCTCCTGGTGAGGCCAGTAGGCGGCGAAGATGTCGTACGTCCGCCGGCCGAGCAGGAGGGCGTCCGTGCCCTCGTACGCGGCACCGACCTGCGCCCCGGCGACCTCGTCCAGCAGAGGCGCCTGCCAGCCGCCGAACGGGAACCCCACCGGGTCCTCGTCGGGGCCGCCGGGCGCCTGTCCGACGAGGTCGAGGGTCGCGAACAGCTCGATGTGGATGAGGCCCATGGCTTACTCCCGATGAGTGAGTCGGTTGTCTCCGTCAAGAGATAGACCTGCGGGTGCCCGCAAACTCATCGCCACGACGGAACCGGCTTCACCCAGTCGGGCGGAATGACCACGAGGTCACCAGGGACACCAGGGGCCGTCTACAGCGCTCAGTCACAAGCAGCCGGTTAGGGGGTGTGTCCCGATGTGCAAAAGAAATCGAACAGGTGCTCTAATCGGAGGGTGAAGCGAGATTTCGACCGCGATGACCTGGTGCAGCTACAGATCCTGTGGGACCAGACGTACCGGGACTTGGCCCAGCTACGACCTGACCTCGGCGCAACGGCGTACCGCCGCCGGCTGATCAAGCTCTCCTGCGTGCTCGCCCGCGCCGGCGTGAGCGGCGCTGACCTGGCCGCGCTGCGCCGCGAGGCCAAGGCCCGCTGCTGGACGGAGGCGGCGTGAGAGGTGTCAGGCAAGGGCGGAAGCCGGGGAGCCCCGGCGCGGCAGCGTGAAAGAGCCACCGGCCCGGGCGCGGCCGGGTCCGTGCCCTACGTTCCGATCGGGCTCATAACCCCAGACCGGCAGCACCTCCAGGTCCGTCTGTACGAGAAGCAGCAGATCGACCTCGGCGACGGCCGCCGCCGATGGCTGTTCCGCATCGCGGTGCCGATGTGGCAGGCCGCTGCCGGCGGCCGCGTGGAGGCGATGGGCTTCACCACCTGGGTCACGGCCGAGGTGCTGCAGCCGTACTGGTGCGTCGCCTACGACGCGGTTCCCGCGCACAAGATTCCCGCGCAGCTACCGGGGCCCAAGCGCTGGGGCTGGTAGACCGACCGCGCCGCCGCGGTACAGCCCGCCCTACGCGACCCGCCAGGGGCGGCGGCCCCCGAGCGGGCCCGGCGGCAGGGCGCTTCTGGGGCCGAGCTCGAGTGGGGCAGGCCGGTTCGCTGGTGCTGTGACCGCGCACCTTTGCCGTTGCTCGTTGTGCCGTTGACGACTTCGGCCGGCGTGGGGAGGCGGGATGGCATCGCCGGTGAGGGTTCGTGGACTGTCTGAGCGGGAGGGGCAGAGGCTGCAGCAGATCGTGCGGCGGGGCGTACCAGCTCGGGGCGATTTCGCCGGGCGATGATGCTGCTGGCCTCGGCCGGCGGCAGCACGGTCCCGGTCATCGCACGCCTGGTCCAGGCGGTTCAACCGGCGGGAGGGGGCTGTTCCGACCGTGCACGTGCACCGTTCCCGTTCCCGCTCCCGCCAGTAGTCCGTGGCTCAGGCAGCCTCTCAGGCGATGGTCGCCGGAGTGTCCCGCAGGGTGACGTTGGCGTGGCTCTCCTGGAAGCTCTGGTCGGAGACCAGGGTCAGCCGGGCCGTCGACTGGAACTCCGGAAGCGTGGCGGAGCCGCAGGAGACCATCGTGGTCTTGAGCTTGGCGATGGTCAGGGCGAGCCCTTCGTTGAGGTCGCCGGCGTAGGGGACGTAGCCGTCGACGCCTTCCTCGAAGATCAGGCCCTGGCTGCCCTGGCCGTAGCGCTGCCAGTTGCGGGCACGGTTCGAGCCTTCGCCCCAGTACTCCTTCACGAAGCCGTCCCGGGTGGGGAGCTTCGCGCCGGCCGCCTGGTCGAAGCGGGCGAAGTAGCGTCCCATCATGACGAAGTCGGCACCCATCGCCAGCGCCAAGGCCACGTGGTAGTCGTGCACCAGGCCGCCGTCGGAGCAGATCGGCACGTACTCGCCGGTGCGCTCCAGGAAGGCGTCCCGGGCCGCGGCGACGTCCAGCACCGCGCTGGCCTGGCCGCGGCCGATGCCCTTCTGATCGCGGGTGATGCAGATGGAGCCGCCGCCCACGCCGACCTTGACGAAGTCCGCGCCGGCTTCGGCGAGGAAGGTGAAGGCTTCACCGTCGACCACGTTGCCGCCGCCGATCGGGATCTCCGGGTAGTGCTTCTTCACCCAGGTCAGGGCTTGCGCCTGCCAGTCGCTGTAGCCGTCGGAGGAGTCGAAGCACAGGGCGTCCGCGCCTGCCTCCAGCAGGGCGGGGACGCGCTCTTGGTAGTCGTGGGTGTTGACGCCCGCGCCCACGCGCAGACGCTTGGCGCTGTCCACGGCCTGGTTCGGGAAGCGCTTGTTGTCCGCGTAGTCGGACCGGAACACCAGATACTGCAGGTGGCCCTCGGCGTCCAGCACCGGGAGGCAGTCCAGCCGCTGGTCCCACAGCCGCGCGTTGGCCTCGGAGAGAGTCGTGTCGGCCCCGGCGTGGGGCAGGTCGGCGATGTCGGTCATCCGACCGCCTACCGGTCCGTCGAGGTCGTGGCGCTGGGGGTGGAAGTCGCGGGAGGTCACCAGGCCGAGCAGGCGGCCGGTGGGGCTGCCGTCGTGGGTGACCGCAGCGGTGCTGTGACCGGTGCGCTGCATGACGGCGACCAGGTGGCTCAGGCTGTCGTCGGGGCGGACGTTGGTGTCGCTGGTGACGAACCCGGCCTTGAAGTTCTTCACCTGGCGGATGGCCGCAGCCTGGTCCTGGACCGACTGGTTGTGGTGCAGGAAGCTCAGACCGCCGTTGCGCGCGAGCGCGATCGCGAGCTCCGGTGTGCTGACCGCCTGCATGATCGCGGACGTGAACGGAGAGCCGAGTTCGATCGCCGACCGCTCGCCCGCGACGTGCCGCACCAGAGGCGTGCGCAGGTCGACCGTCGCGGGCGAACAGTCGGTCCGGGTCCGGTTAGGCAAGAGCAGAAACTCGTTGAACGTTCTTGAGACTTCGGCGATGACCTGTGCCACTCATTCCTCCTGACCCGCCGGCCGGAGCCCACTGCCCGGCCGTGAAGATCGCCCCGTGTCCCAAGACCCGGGCAGGCAGGTGCGGCATGGCAGTTGTGGAGGTGCCACGAACTGCGGCAGAGCCCTGACCTGCCCGTGTGTTCGAATCGGGTGCGGTCGTGACCTGGCACCCTACCCATTGCCCCGCCGCTGCACGAATCCTGCCCTCTTCCTCCCCAACCGCCGGTCACGGGCGTCTCCTTGGCCGCTCCGTGGACGGGCGATCCGGAACGCGCGCCCGTCCACGGACGCGACGCTGCGTGGCGGCGCGTGGTGGCCGGACCTGGCGTGCCGGCCAACCTTTAGCCCCGGACTTCACGGATGCTCGCCACGGGGTGCGTACGCGCCCCGTCGCGTACAGCAGCTGGCGCAATTCCAGGACCTACATGACCCGGGTGGTCACGTCACTGCTCCCGCACTGCGGGAAGGGCCACAGCCGCCCGCGCCGCCATCTTCGTGACCTCGCTCAGTGATCGCTCGGGTCCCTCACCGATACGGTTGTGGAAACCCCCTCAAGCAGGAGCTCGTGATCGCAAGCTCCTCGGGGTGGACGTTGCTGAGGCCCCGTGTCAGGCCTCCTGGACAGGAACAGCTGTCGCGACATGGCTGGCCCGTCCCCTCGGGGCGTTGCCGGGGTGACGGGCCATCGGTTCGCGGTGGAATGTTTTGCTCCCGAGCTGCTCCCCGCGCCCGCGGGGATGGCGCGAGGGACGCGGACACGGCGGAAGCCGCCTCCCGGGTGGGGAGACGGCTTCCGTGTGGTGCGGTGGCGTTTGGCGCCCGACGCTAATTCGTGGGCTCAGGCGGGGCGGTGGTGGGGACGGGCAGGGGCGCTGTGCCCAGCGCGGGGATCGTCCAGCGCTGCGCGTTGCTCGCGTTGCAGTCGTAGAGCCAGAGCTGGATCCCGTTCGTGGTGTCGTTCTGGGCCAGGTCCAGGCAGCGACCGGAAGCCGGGTTGTAGATGGTGCCGTCGGCGCGGGGCAGGAACTGCTGCGCCGGGTTGTTGTGGCAGTCGACCGCCTGGATCGGAGTGAGGTTGGCGGTCCCGGCGTCCTTGGCGTCCATGCACTTGCCCTGGATGCGGAGGGTGCCGTCGGCCCGGACGTCGAACTTCTGGGCGGCGCCGCCGTTGGTCTCGTTGCAGTCCCAGATCTGGATCTTGGCGCCGTCGGAGGCGAGGTCCAGACACTTCGTGCCCGACGAGGTGAGCGAAATCTTGGTGGTGGTGCCGGAAGCGGTGGGGCTGGCGGCGTAGGGGTAGACGGCGAGGTTGCTGATGCCTCCGGTGAAGCCGCCGTAGGTGTCGGGCTTGCTGTTGGACTGGTAGCGGCCCATGGCGAGCGGGCCGACGGGGGCCGGGCTGGTGGAGGCCGTGTGGTGGCCGGTGGCGGCGAGTACGCCGTTGACGTAGAGGCTCATCAGGCTGGTGTCGGCGTTGTAGAGGGCGGTGAGGCGGGTCCAGGTGCCGGGGGTGTAGCGGGCGGTGATGTTGGTGGTGTCGGTCCAGTCGTAGTGTCCGCTGCCGTCGTCGGCCGTGGCGAGGGCGAAGCGCCAGTTCTTGTTGAGCGGGTCGGCGAAGAGGGTGAAGGCGCTGTTCTTGGTGCCGTCCTGGCTGGCGATGAGTCCGCCTTGGGCACCGGGCTTGGCCCAGGTGCTGATGGTGAAGCTCTGGTGGGTGTCGATGACGGACTTGGTGGTGGTGATGGTTGACCCGGTGCCGTTGAAGGCGGCGTACGCCGTGTCGCGGCCGCCGATCTTCTCGGTCGGGAAGGTGATGCCGGCCGTGGTGGCCGGGTAGGCGCCGACGGCGCTGGGGGTGGTGGTGCCGGTCTGCCCGGTCAGCTTCCACTGGGCCCTGGGCATGTTGAGGTTGCCCAGGGTGATGGTCGTCGTATCGATACCGGTGACGCTCGGCTGCGGAGTGGCGGTGCCGATGCCGTTGAAGGCGACGAGCTGCTGATTGGCGCCGACGGCCCACAGGTCGGGGACTCCGTCGCCGGTCAGGTCACCGTTGGAGCCGACGCGGGGGTAGGCCACGGGGTCGATCTTCCCCGCCAGCAGGCCAGCGGCGGGGTTGGTGAAGCCGGTCAGGTCCGGGTTGGCCGCCGTGCCCTTGACCGAAAAGGCGTGCAGACTTCCGTCGGCCTTTGAGCGGGCCCACAGGGTCGGGAAGACGGTGCCCTGGGCCTTGCCCGGGGCGATCAGCTCGTAGCCGTCCCACTTGGTGTCGTTGGCGGAGAGCAGGACGGCCTTTGACCCCAGCTGGTTGGTGGCGCCAGCCATGGCCAGCCACAGCCGCCCGTTCTCGACGAAAAGTAGAGAGGTGCGCGGCAACGCGCCGTCGCCATCCAGGGTGTCGCCGTACGGCGACCCGAAGGCTGCCGCCTGCGAGACGTTGGCCCAGTTCGCGCCGTATCCGTGGGCCGCGCAGTCGATGGCACCGCCTGCCGGATTGAGGCAGCTGGTGGGCTTGGTCACCGTGGTTGGCGCCTGAGAGTCGAACCGTCCGCTGTTGCCATTGTTTGTGTACAGGTGGAGGTCAGTGTTGCCGGGCTGGTGTGCGAAGAGGTCGTCGACTTCCTGGAAGCCGAGGCTGCCGCGGTGCGTGATCTGGATGCCGTTCCAGCCGTTGCCGCCCGGGGCGGGCTTGATGCGTGCGTTGGGCGCCGCGGCCGGGTCTGTGCCGCCGCCGATCTGGCGGAGGTTGCCCGCCGTGTCGGGGAGCAGGACATCGGCCTTCTTGTCGCCGTCGACGTCGCCGAAGAGAGGCGCCGGGCTGTTCGGGTTGGAGGGGGCGTAGTAGCTGTATGCGACTGGCTGGGAGAGGTTGCCGGCGTTGTCCTGGGTCTGGAGGTAGACGAAGTTCGTGCCCCAGCGCTGCGGGGTGATCTTGATCGTGGCCGTTCCGCCGGTCAGCTTGGTGACGCCGGGGTCAGTGTCGGTGCACCTCCAGTTGGTGGCCGAGGCCCTGATCGGATCGGTGGTCCAGCGGGCGCAGGCCAGGCCGGAGCTGCGGCCGCCGTTGGCGGGGGCCGGGTCGCTGCCGGTGAGCGTGAAGGCGCCCTCCTGGCCGACCAGCTTGGGGTGGGCGCCGATGGTGCCGGATTCGGGGAAGTCGGTGGAGGTGACGGATGCGGTCGGGGGAGTCTGGTCGACGCGGAAGAAGCACCATTCGGTGGTGGGGCTGGTGAGCGTCTCGTCGGTGGTGCTCGATGCCCAGCCGTACTGGTGTCCGTCGGTCAGTCGGCCGATATCAACGGTGGCGTCCGCCCGGCTGCCGTGCCAATCGGTCTTGGCGAACTCGGTCTTCCCGCCGTTGTCGTCGTCCCAGTACTGGAAAGTGGTCTGGAGCTGTCGGTTGGTCGGTGACCAGGTGGACGCGACCAGGGTGATGTTGTTGTTGGCGCCGACCCAGCCCGGGTTGTCCCAGGCGTTCGCAGTGTTGGGTGTGCGGCAGTCCGCGTAGGAGGCGGTGTCCGCGAAGCCGGGGGTGGGGCGGGTGCGGGGCCACCAGATGCTGGGCTTGATGTCGTACGTGATCTTGATGTGCGGGTTGTTGCTGAACCGCTGCCGGTAGAGCATCTCCTTCTCGTTGTCGGGCGCGAGGCCGAAGGTGAAGTTGGCCCACTTGTCCCGGGCAGCGGTCTCCATCTGGGACTTGACGTCGAAGGAGATCTCGCCGGATCCCTTCATGTTCGCGGTGCCGATCTTCTGGCACCCCTGCATGGTGGAACCGATGCCGCAGGGCTGACGCGACCACATGGTGGGGTTGGAGATCGCACCGGTCCAGTACAGGCCCATCGGGGTGATGGTGTTGGGGCTGGAGGATGCGACGACGTTCGCGTACAGGCGGGCGTCGAGGACGACGGCGCCGTGGATGACCGAGTTGATCCCGACCTGGAAGTAGGCGCGCTCCCGGCCCTTGCGCTCACAGGATGAGTAGCCGCAGTATCCGGCCGCGGGCTGGTCCTGGCCGTCGGCCGTGCCGTTGTACTCGTTGGTGTCGGGGTATGCCTCCTGGACCTGGGACCAGGCCTGGGTGCCGTTGTCCACGTCCGGGTTCCAGCCCGGGTCGATGAACCAGGGGCCGGTGCCTTGGCCGAGCACCGCGGTGTCCGGGACGAGCTGGATGGTCTTGGAATCGCTCGTCGTGTGGATGGGGGCGACAGAAGCGCCCTGGCCGGGACCGTCCGTGCTGGAGGCAGCCGGTCGGTCGGCGGCCGGAGGCGCGGTAGACGTGTCGACGGAGGCGAGGCTGCGGGCGGCGGACTTGGAGCTCGGCGCAGCCGCCGCCGAGGAAGTCGTGGACGAGTCCCACATCAGGGGGGTGGGAGCGGAGAACCGCGTCTTGCCCTCGCCGTCAGCGGCGTTGAGGTTTCCGGCGCCGTCCGCTCGCACGGTGAGTCCGTCGGTCTCGACGACGAGCTGGAGCTTCTCCACGGCGGGATTGGCCGCGGCTGCGGCGGTGCGCACGATCAGCACCTGTCGCCAGCCTCCGACCGGGGTGGCTGTGAGCTCTAGGTCGACGTCCGGGAGCACGCCCATGTAGAGGGCGGCGGCGCCGTTGAGGGCCGGCTTGGGCAGCGCGAAGGGCGCCTTCAGAGCCAGTTTCTTGCCGTCGGCCGTGGTCATGGTGGCCATCGGTCCGGTGCCGCCACCGGAGAAGCTGAGCTGAGAGGCGGAGGCTACGGGCGCCACGGTGCCGTCGGCAAGGGGCCTCAGGTTCGCGTCGAGACCACGCCATTTGCCGTCGGATCCCTTGGTCCGCTGCAGCACCGGGGATGAGTCGGTGGTCAGGGTGCCATCGGGGTTGGCGACGGTCTGCGAGCTACCAGTCGTCAGGTGCTCGATGACCACGGCCTTCTTGGTCTCCTTCGCCTGGGCCTTGGCGGAGTCGACAGCTGTCGACTCCGCGGTCGGCGCGGGCTTGCCCTGGGGGGCAGGCCAGGCGGTCGTTGCCGGGCCGTGGCCGCGAGCGGAGTCGTCGGCGAAAGCCGGCTGACCCGTGAGCAGACCGGCTCCCAAGGAGAGGACGGCGGCCCCGGTGACGGGGAGCACCGCGATACGGGAGGCCCGCCGTCGGCGGGGGGCGGCGCCCGGTCCCGGTATCCAGGATGGAAGTAGTGACGGCCTCACGTTGGCGGTCCTCGCTGTGAGCTGATGGGATGTAAGTCAGCCGCACAGTCCCCTTCACTTCAGCAATCTGTCAACGCGTCATGGACGCCTGATGCCCCATTTGATCCGAGAAGTTATGCCCTGCCCGCAGAGTGATTTTAGTCATGTAAGAAACTTTTAAGAAATCGCTGTACTTGCCGAGCGGGCGATCTTTAGAGTGCGTTCGATCTGGACTCTGAGCGTCCATTCGTTGTGCCCTTATTTGATCCTGTGGGGGGATTCGTTTGTCTCGTCGGCATGGTTTCTTCGAGCGCTCGCGAGCGGGACGGTCGCGTGTAGCGGTCGCCTCCGTGTTCGCGGTGCTCCTCTCTGGCCTGGGGATTCCCCTGGCCGAGGCGGCTGACAAGCCGCCAAAGGTGTGGGTGCCTCCGAACACCCCCCTACCGCAAACCAAACCGGCCAAGGGGTCTGACGCGAAGCCTTCGGCCAAGCGGAGTGAATCTGGCCGAATTTGGACCCCGGATTCGAAGGCCAAAGCGCCTGTCGGTTCGGCTGCCGTGGACCTGAGCAGCCTTGCAGCTCCTAACACTTCCGGGTCCGGCTCCACTCAGGCCGGCTCTTTGCCTGTCTGGATCGCACCCGGGAAGACAGCCAAGTCTGCCGCCAGCCTGACACCGAACACAGCCGCCCCGGGGGCCGAAGGCACCGGCACGCTCACCGTCGAGGTGAAGGATGAGGCCCGTACCAAAGCCGCCGGCGTCAACGGCGCGCTCGTCGCCCTCACCGATCCCGCAGGGAACGCCCCTTCGGGCACGATGAAAGTCGGCTTCGACGTTGCCGCCTGGGCAAAGACGAACGGCGCCAACTGGGCCGACCGTGCCCGCCTGGTCCAGCTGCCGACCTGTGCTCTGACCACGCCGGGCGCCGAGGGCTGCACGACCCGCACGCCTGTGGCATCCCACCGTGACTCCGCCGGACGCCTGGTTGCCGAGGTCGAGGCTCCGAAGGGTGCTGCAGCGTCCCCTTCGGCTTCTCCCCTGCTGAAATCCGCCCCGGCGGCGTCCGCCCCGCAGGTGCTGGCAGCGCAGGGCGTGGCCCTAGCGGTGGAGCCGGGCCCGGCGGGCGCGAGTGGTGACTTCTCCGCGACCCCGCTTCAGCCGTCCGCCTCGTGGCAGGCGGGCTCCAATGCCGCGAACTTCACCTACGGCTACACCGTCGAGGTGCCCTCCTCCATCGCCGGAGCGTCCCCGGGCGTGTCCCTGGGCTACGACTCCTCCTCGATCGACGGCCGCACCGCGTCGACGAACGCGCAAGCGAGCGGCTTCGGCGAGGGCTGGGACTGGAGCCCGGGCTCCATCTCACGCTCGTACAAGGGCTGCAAGGACGCCGGTATCGCGGGCTCGGGTGACGAGTGCTGGGCCGGCGACATCCTCTCCCTGTCACTGGCGGGCCACGCGGGCCAGATCGTCCGCGACGACAACACGTGCGCGTACCGCCTCCAGGGCGAGGACGGCACGAAGATCGAGCGTCTGACCAGCCAGCGGAACGCCGCCTGGAAGGGTGAGGGCTTCAAGGTCACCACGACCGACGGGACCCAGTACTACTTCGGCTCCAACCGCCTGCCCGGTGGTGACGGGACCGACCCCGAGGCCAAGTCGGTCTCCACGGTGCCCGTCTACTTCAACAGCGGCCAGGACAAGTGCCTGGGCGCGGACACTCCGGCCAACGGGACGTGGCAGCAGCTGGGCTGGGAGTGGAACCTCGACTACGTCGTGGACCCGCACCAGAACCTCATCTCCTACCGCTACGAGCAGGAGGACAACTACTACGGGCGGGGCGGCGGCCAGAACAACGGCACCGGCACCTCCACCAAGTACCAGCGCGGCTCCTACCCGACCTGGATCGGCTACGGCCAGCGCCTGCCCGACCAGATCGCAGCCAAGGGCGCCGCCAAGCCGGCCGCACAGGTCGTCATCAAGAACGCCGAGCGCTGCGTCGCCGTCGGGTCGGTCAACTGCACCGACACCGCCCAGCGCACCAAGGCGAACGCCAAGTCCTGGCCCGACACCCCCGTGGACCAGGAATGCCCCGCCACCGGACAATGCCTGAACCTCTCGCCGACGTACTTCACCACGAAGAAGTTCACCGAGGTCGACACCGAGGTGTGGACCGGCACAGCCTGGCGCCCGGTCGACGCCTTCGCGCTGAAGCACTCCTTCCAGGACCCGGGGGACGGCACCTCGCCGACCCTGTGGCTCGAGTCGATCCAGCGCACGGCCTCCAATGGCAAGCCCGAGCAGAGCCTGCCCGCGGTCTCCTTCGGCAGCCCGCTCCAGATGGCCAACCGCGTCGACGGAGTCGTCAAGCGCCACGACGGCACCGAAGCCTCGGCCCCCGCGTACAACCGGCCGCGCATCCAGACGATCAACACCGAGACCGGTGGCCGCATTAATGTGGTCTACAAGGCGCCGGAGTGCTCGCGCGTCAAGGGCACCATGCCGTCCTCGGAGGACGGCAACACGATGGCCTGCATGCCGGTCAAGTGGTACCTGCCCGGCCAGTCCGACCCGGATCCGGTCGACGACTGGTTCAACAAGATCGTCATCCAGTCCGTCACCCAGGACGACCTGGTGGCCGGCCAGGTGACCACAGTGACGAACTACGAGTACGGCGGCGGCATCGCCTGGCACCGCAACGACTCGGAGTTCACTGACCCGAAGACCCGCACGTGGGACCAGTTCCGCGGCTTCGCCACGGTCACCACGAAGACCGGCAACGGGAACGCAACCGAGGCCCCGCGCACCAAGCACGTGGCGACGTTCCTGCGCGGCATGGACGGCGACTTCCTCGCCAACGGCACCAAGCGCAGCGTGACGGTGTCGGATGCCCAGGGCGGCTCGATCAAGGACGAGGACATCCTCTCCGGCTTCGTCCGCCAGACCGAGACCTACGACCGCGACGGTGGCTCCGTCGTCTCCGACGAGGTCTCCGCCCCGTGGATCGGCGCGGTCACCGCGACTCGCGCCCAGTCCGGCGGCATGCCGGCGATCACGGCCCGCCCGATGAACACGGCCAAGGTCACCACCCGAGCAAAGCTGGCCAACGGCACGTGGCGGACCAGCGAACGGACATCCACCTACGACAACACCGCCTTCTCGCGGCCCCTCCAGGTCGACGACCGCAGCGACCTCTCCCGGCCGCAGGAACGTCTCTGCACCACCTTTGAATACGCGACTGGCCCGGGCGGCGCGCTGACCCAGCTCGCCTCGAGGACGCTCGTCCTCTCGTCGGCCTGTGGACAGACGCCCACGGCCGCGAACACGGTGGGCGACACCCGCGCCTACTTCGACGGTCTGCCCCTCGGCCAGAGCGCCGCGACGGCTGACCAGACCGGCACCGAGGTCCTGGAGAAGTACGACGGGGCCGGCAAGCCGGTCTACCGTCTCAACTCCACCTCCACCTACGACGTGTACGGCCGCGTCACCAGCAACACCAATAGGGTCCGCAAGGACGCCGCCCACCCGAACGGCGCGGTCACCACGACCGAGTACAAGCCGGCCACCGGCGTGCTGCCCTCCGAGGTCGTCCACACCAACCCGCTGGGTTGGAAGTCCTCCAACACACTGGACATCGGCCGCTCGCTGCCGCTGATCACGAAGGACGAGAACGGTCACGTCGCCGAGCGCGACTACGACGCCTTCGGCCGGGTCGTCGCGATCTGGCAGCCGGGGCAGGAGCGGACGAACAAGTTCCTTCCGGTCCGCAAGTTCTCGTACGCCATGAACGGTGCGAACGCGCCGTCGTACGTCCTGAGCCAGGCGCTCATGAAGGACGGCCAGACCTACACCTCCAGCTACACCATCCACGACGGTCTCGGCCGTGTCCGTCAGACGCAGTCGACCACGGGCTCGGGCGTGACCGGACGTCTGGTCACCGACGCCCTCTTCGACTCGCACGGCCGTCAGGTGAAGACGAGCGCGCCGTACTACAACGACGAGAACGATCCGTCGGGCGCGCTGTTCCTGCCCAACGGCGGCGTGAACCCGGACAGCAAGATCCCGGCGCAGACTGTGTCCGTCTTCGACGGTCTGGGCCGCGAGACCGCCTCGGTCTTCCAGTCCTTCGGCATCGAGCAGTGGCGCTCGAAGACGGAGTATCCGGGAGCCGACGAGGTCCGTACGATCCCGCCGAACGGCGGCTTCGCGACGGCCCGCATCAGCAACGGAACCACCTCGGTCCTGCGCCAGTACAAGGCCAGCACGCCCACGGGCGCGTACGATGAGACCGCCTACGTGAGCAACACCCAGGGTCAGGAGCTGTCCCGCAAGGACTCCGCCAAGAACGAGTGGACGTTCACGTACGACTTGCTCGGCCGCACGGTGAAGACCACCGACCCGGACTCGGGCACGGCCACGACGGTCTACGACGACAGCAAGAACCTCGTCACCACGACCGACGCCCGCGGCAAGAGCGCCACCGTCGTCTCCGACCTCCTCGGACGCACCATAGCGGCCTACGAGGGCACGGCAGTCGATCCGGCCAAGCAGGTCAGCGCCTCCACCTACGACAGCAAGGCACTGGGCAAGCCCGACACCACCACGCGCTACGTCGGAGGGGTCTCCGGCAGTGCCTACCGCTCGGAGATCACCGGCTACGACGCCGGCTACCGACCGCTCGGCAGCAAGACCACGATCCCGGCCGGAGAGAACAAGCTCCAAGGCGTCTACGAGACGACCAACACGTACAGCCCCTATGGTCAGCTGGAGACGACCACCCTGCCAGCGATTCCCGGGGCCGGCCTGAAGGCGGAGACTCTCACCTTCAACGTGGACATCAGGGGCAACCTGCGTGCGCTGGACGGCACGATCGACTCCACGCTCTCCCCGTACCTCGTCGCCGCGCAGTACGACGCCTTCGGCCGCCCGATCCGCAGCACGGTCGGGAAGGGCGGCAAGCAGGTCGTTTCGACCACTGACGTCGACCTGGCCACCGGACGCCCGGTGCGTTCGACGCTGGACAAGCAGACGGCGACCACGGCGAGCGTCGATGTCGTCGACTACACCTACAACCAGGCGGGCAAGCTCACGTCGCTCGGGAACACGCAGGACGGGGCCACCCGCGACCTGCAGTGTTTCACGTACGACTACCTGGGCCGGATGACGCAAGCGTGGACCGACACCGGTACCACCACTACGACTCCCCAGCCGAGTGTTCGCGGCATCGGCGGCTGTTCCAACAGCGGCGGCCCGGCGGTGGACGGCACGGGCAAGCCGAGCGTGGGCGGTCCTGCTCCGTACTGGCAGCAGTACGAGTACGACCAAATGGGCAACCGCAAGAAGCTGGTGAAGAAGGACATCACCGGCAACCCGGCCAAGGACACGACGGTCACCCAGACCTTCGGCAACGGCCCGAACACCCCCTCCTCCGACCCGAAGACGGGCGGCGGCACGGGCGGCCCGCACGCCCTGATGACCTCCACGGAAAACAGCAGCGCGGGCACAAAGGTCAGTTCGTACACCTACGACGCCAGCGGCAACACCGCCTCCATCACCAGCACCCCGGGCACCAAGACCCTGACCTGGAACGACCAGGGCAAGCTCGACAAGATCACCGGTACCGGTCAGAGCGCCGGGACCAGCTACGTGTACGACGCCGGCGGCAACCAGCTCATCCGCCGCGATCCGACGAGCACCACGCTGAACCTGGGCAACGACCAGATCACCGTGGACACCGCCTCCGGCAAGGTCTCCAACGTCCGCACTTACGGCGCCCCCGGCGGCCTCGCCGTCACGCGCACGACGACGGGCGGTACCTCCACCCTCGCCTACCAGGCATCGGACCAGCACGGAACCAACGGCGTGCAGTTCAACGCCTCGGACCTGGCCCAGGTCCGCCGTCCGACGGACCCCTTCGGCAACGACCGCGGGACTCAGCCGGCTCCCGGCGCGTGGGCGGGCGACAAGGGCTTCGTCGGCGGGACCAAGGAGAAGACCACCGGCTTCACCCTCCTGGGAGCCCGCGAATACGATCCGACGACCGCCCGGTTCATCAGCCCGGACCCTGTCATTGACGCAGGCGACCCGCAGCAGTGGAACGCCTACGCCTACTCCGGCAACGATCCGATCAACAAGTCGGACCCCAACGGCCTCAGGCCCACTTGTGACACTCCAGCGGAGTGCCAGAACAACCGCGCGGCGGGCCTCAACAACCCGGAGTCCCATCCCCCCGTCAGCGGCGGTAGCACCAGCCAGTCTTCGAGCTCTGCCCAAGGCGAGCTGGACCAGGCAAATGGCGAGGTAGCACGGGCCAAGAAGCGGCGCGATGAGCTGCAGCACGCAGTCATCGACGTAGTCATGGACCTGATCGGCTTCAACGACGCCCGGGACTGCTTCACCAAGGGCGATGTGATGGCCTGCATCAACACGGCCCTCAACGCGGTTCCCTGGAGCAAGGTCCTCAAGGCGATCAAGATAGGCATCAAGGCCTTCAAGATCTATCGGGAGATGAACAAGGCCTACGACGCCATCCATGTAGCCGAGGGCAAAGCCGCCAAGGCCATGCAGGCCATCTCCAAGGCCAAGCGGGCAGAGGACGAAGCGGCTGCCGCAGCGTCGAAGGCAGCGAAATCCGGGGACGCAAAGGCTTCCAAGGAATCGGCCAGCGACAGCGCGGGCACTGAGTCGAGAGCCGGCAAGGAACAGGCTGACACAGAGGCAACCGAGGTCAAGTCGAAGTCGGACTCCTGCGAAGTCAGCAAAAACAGCTTCCCCACGGGCACTCAGGTCCAGATGGCCGATGGCACCACCAAGGCCATCGAGGACATACGCATCGGCGACACGGTGATGGCGACCGACCCGCAGACCGGTGAAACCCAGCCGAAGCGTGTCACGGCCACCATCACCACGCCCGACGACAAGGAATTCACCGACCTCACCCTCACAGACGACGCAGCCCCCCGCGGCCCGCCCGCAGCCGTCACCTCCACCTCCCACCACCCTTACTGGAGCGAAACCCGCCGGCAGTGGGTCAACGCCGGTGAACTCGCGCAAGGCGAACACCTCCGCGAGCCCAACGGCACCACCCTCACCGTCGCCACGTCCCGCAACTACCGCTATGCCGTTACCACCCACAACCTGACCGTCGACGACTTCCACACGTACTATGTGCTCGCAGGCGCCACCCCGGTCCTGGTGCACAATTGCGATGGTGACGTTCACTGGGTTCCGGAGAACGCTCACATGAGCCCCCAGGCCCAGGCTTACGACAGCGGCGCAATGGGATCCAGGCCCGGCGTTGCACCGGCCTTGCAGTACTACAAGCCGAACGGCAGCAAGCTGGCGCAGGTCAAGTTCGATGGTTTCGACTCTACAAACGGTGTGCTGATCGACCGGAAGCTCAGCGTGACGCATCGCAACAAGACGTACCAGCAGGCCCTCAACCAGTCCCAGGCGCTGGAGCAAAACGGGTTCTCAGGCAGGTGGGAAGTACCCGACGCTACGGAAGCTAGGCGGGCTCGCAAGCTACTCGGCGATCTCCTAATCACCAACATCAGAGTGAGGATTGTCCCCTAATGGAACTCACCCACGTCCTGGCGCGCGCCTTCTCAAGTGTGGCCGTGTCCATCGACCTGGCCGACGATGACGACATCGACCCGGACATCGCGACGGACATCATCGAGCCGGCTGCCGCGCTGTTCAAGGAGCTTTCAGAGGATGACCGCCGGGCGTTGGCCGCGATCATCGTCGAGGTCTCCGAGCTGGAGAGCGATCCGGTGCGAAAGCGGTCGATGCTGCAACTGCCGGAAGAGATCGGTCTCCTCGAAGAGGAGTGATCCTTGGCGGCCCCCGCAGCCGCCAGATCGGAGCGGAGCTACAACCTCCTGTTAGCGACTGAAAAGCCTCGCCCACTGTCTGTGGGCGAGGCTTTTCGGCAGTCTGACGGCAACGGTGACGGCAACGTCAGCGGACGACCGCTGCGGCGGGTGGGTCGTCAGGGTCGTCCTTGTCCGTGCTGAGGGCATCGCCCAGCGCGTTGATGGCTTGATGCTGGAGGCGGAGGCGGAGGCGGAGGCGGAGGCGGAGGCGGAGGCGGAGGCGGAGTCGGACGTGGGCGTAGCCGCCCGCGGTGACTCCGATGTGGGCGTGGCCGAGTAGTTCCTTGATGACGACGAGGTCGACGCCTTGCTCCATGAGCAGGGTGGCGGTCGAGTGCCGTAGGTCGTGGAAGCGGATGGTGCGGAGTTCTGCCCGGCGGAGGAGGCTACGGAAGCGACGGGTGAGGTTGGCGGGGTCGAGTGGGCCTCCGGTTGGAGTGGTGAAGACGAGGCCGCTCTCCTGCCAGCCCTGCCCAGCGCCGCTGCGCTCTTTCTTCTGGTGTTCTTGCTGGTTCTTCAGCGAATGGATGCATTCAGCGGGAAGCGCGATGCGGCGTTCGGAAGCTCGGGTCTTGGTGGGAACGATGGATAGACCGTCAGATCGGGTGCGCTGGAGGGATCTGCGGATGCTGGCGGCGCCTGCGTCGAGGTCGAGGTCTTCCCAGTGGAGGCCGAGGAGTTCGCCTTTGCGGAGTCCGGTGCGCAGGGCGAGTTCGTACAGCGCGTGGAGCCGGTCGGTCTCGGCTGCTCGGAGGAATTGGCGGGCCTCAGTGGCTGTGAGTGGTGCAAAACGGCGCGGACGCGGAGTCGTCGTCTTGACGTTGCGGGCGACGTTGCGCGGCAGCTCATCCTCACGCACCGCGTGTTCAAGCGCGGACTTGAGAACCGAGTGCACGTAGGTCACGGTCAGCGGGGAGAGCCTCTTGCCGCAGCACTCGCCGATGGCACAGCAGCGTCGCCGGGTGGTGTCGAGTCCGTGGGCGCAACACTGGCACGCGGCACGGAGCAGGTCGAGGAAGGTCCGGACATCCTTGGCGGTGAGTCGGGCGAGCTTCTTGGTTCCCAGGCCCGGCTTGAGGTAGAGGCGGATGCAGGTGGCATAGCGGGTGTGGGTGTTCTCGCGCAGCCTGTGGATGGCCACGCTGCCCAGCCAGTAGGCCAGGTACACACCCACCGTGCTGTCTGCTGTTGCGACAGGGAGACCGCGGTTGCTGTCTGCGATCTTCCCGGTGAGCTTGTCCGCAGCTTCCTTCCGAGTGGTGCCGTAGACGCGGACGCGCTTGCGTCTGCCGTCGGCGGCGAGGACGTAGCCGGCGGCCTCCCAGCGCCCGTCCTTGCGCTGGTAGATGGTGCCCTCGCCGTTTGCGCGGGCCTTCCCCTTCGGGCCGGTCATCGGACGGCCCCTTCCAGATGCAGCTGGATGTAGTCGGTGAGCGCGTGCACGGGGATGCGGCGGGCGCGGCCGATCGTGAGCGAGGCGAGGCGGCGGCTGCGGATCAGGTTGTAGAGCGCGGATCGGCCGATCTTGAGGCGGGCCATCACTTCGGGCACGGTGAGGAGTTCGTCGTCACGCACGGGCCGTCACCGCCTGAGGGTGGGTGCCGCCAACGAGGCGGGCGAGTCGTTCGAGGTCGGGTGTGAGGCCGGTGCCGTCAAAGGCCCAGTGGGCGAGGACGAGCGTGGTCGCCTCGGGTGTGGGGGTGTGGCGGCGGTGCCAGGCGGCGCGGGCCTCGCGGAGTGCGCCGAGGGTGGTGGAGTAGGTGCGGGTCTTGGTGGAGAAGTGGCCGCGGAAGCCGAGCATGTGGGCCCAGGTCCGCAGTTTCAGGTGTTCGAGGTCGCGGCGGGCGCCGAGGGCCCAGGCAGTGCGGATCATGCGGGCCGCGTGGTCCGGAATGGTCTCCTGCCCGAGTTCGGCGATCAGCTTCAGGCGGTGGTCGAGGGTGCCAGCCGCGCTTTCGGCTCCCTTGGTGGCGTACTTCGCCACGTACCCGGCGACCTTGCCCTCGGTGATGGTGGTCCCGTCCTGGAAGGCGGCGGACCGGATGACCTTGACGTCCAGCTCCTTGCCGAAGCCGAAGGAGTAGGTCCGGTCGTTGATCTCCGGCCCGTCGACGTGGGCGCGGGCGGCGGCAGCGTGGACGGCATCGGCCAACATCTCGGGTGTGGCCCACGCGGGTGGCGGGGTGTGGCCGCCTCCGGGGCCGTCGAGGCGGATCACAGCGTGGAAGTGGATCAGTCCGCGTCGCTGGTACTCGGCGACCTTGGCGTACGAGACGCGGGCGACCTTGGGGAGCAGGCGTTGGGAGATTCCGGCTACGGCGGCGATGGTGCGGCGCAAGTGGAGCATGAAGCGGGCCCATAGGGCGGGTGCATGGGCGTTCCACAGGACCGCGCCCTTGTAGTCGTACCGATCCGGGTCGAGCGGGGTGCCGAGGGCCGGGGCGTCTTTGGCGTGGGTGCGCCCGCACCCGCAGCGCGCGGAAGAACTGGAGCGCCGACCGTGAACCGGACCGTACGAGGGTGCGGTGAGGGTGGCGAAAACCCGCGGGTGGGAGGCGACCTGCTCGGGGATCTTCTTGCCACCGCGGAGCCCCGCGGCGATGAGCTGGTAGGTGTCCTGGCGGTAGAGCTCGGCGCAGGAGGGGCAGCGGGTGGTGCGGCGGTTGCCGCAGCGGAGCAGGAGGTGTCCGGCGGGCAGCTCCTTGGACTTCAGTTCTCGGAGGATTTCGCCGGTGGTGGGGTTGATCTCGGCGCGGTGGCCTTCGAGGCGGATGGGCTGGGCGCACCCGCCGAGGGAGGAGAGCTGTCGGACGAGGCCGGGCAGGTCCCGGTAGGAGGTGAACGCCGCCAGGTCGGCGGTGGTCAGCTCGGGGCGGGGGATTGTGGCGGTGCGGTCGTGCGATGGCATGCTGGCAGGACCTCTCTGCGTTCCGGCACATGCGTGTGCCTTGGATGAAGGGGGGAAAGGCCCCGGCAGGGGCGAGGGTTTGGCGACTACACGCCTCTGCCGGGGATCACTGCGATACGGGGCCGGGATGGTCCTGGTCTTGGCTGCTCGGGTGGATGGCCGGCGGGGGTCACGCGGCCTTGCCGAGGTCGATGTGGTCGGGGAGTTCGCGGATCTGGAGGCCGTTTGCGCACATCAGGTCGTTGATCTGCCAGCAGGCTTCGGTGGGCAGGTAGACGGAGCGGAGCCGGACGGGGGTGCGCATGTCGCCGACGGAGGCGATCGAGACACCGGGCGGCATTTCCCGGTCGGCGGCGGTGATGTCCAGTTCCCGGCCGTCCGGGAAGAGGTGCAGGAAGTCCTCCGTGGTGTCGACGCGGTGGCAGATACGGGTGGACAGGTTGGTGCGTACGGCGGTGGTGAGCACGTCGGCGGACGGCTTTTGGGTGAGGAGCCACAGTCGGATTCCGAACTTGGCGCCCTGGCTTGCGATGGCCAGCAGTTCGGCCTCGAAGCGCTCGCGGGCCTTGCGGTCCGGGTGCCGGGTGTAGTTCGCCACCTCGTCGATCGCCAAGACGATCAGCGGCA
Organism: Streptomyces sp. NPDC060028; assembly: GCF_042736725.1. Lineage (NCBI taxonomy): Bacteria > Bacillati > Actinomycetota > Actinomycetes > Kitasatosporales > Streptomycetaceae > Streptomyces > Streptomyces sp. NPDC060028. Next base: position 26,179 of record NZ_JBHWVJ010000068.1, read on the forward strand.
GTTCGGGGCTGAAGTTGGTGATGCGGTCGGTACGGCCGGACCAGAACAGCCGCTCCCGCTTCTGCATCTCCTCCCGCACCCAGCGCAGGATCTCCGCCGGCTCATCTGGGTGGATCGAGTCGGAGACCTTGTACGCGGTACGCCACCATGGGGCGACGGCCCCGAGGTTGGGGTCGATGACGATCAGACGTACGTCTCGCATCAGGGACGCGTAGGCGAGCAGGGTGTTCACGTTGATCGACTTGCCGGAGCGGGTGGCCCCGGCGATCAGGGCGTGTGCGGAGTTGGCGAGGTTGAGCACGACGGGGGTGCCGTCCTCGTCCCACCCCAGCAGCACGTCATCCGTGGAGACGAACTGGCCTGGGCGACAGGCCGGGGACCCGTCGGGACCGAGCAGGGGTGAGCTGATCACGGCCTCCAGCGGCTCGCGCCGGAACCCGCGCGCCACGATCACCCCGGGCTTGGGCTGGGAGATCCGGATGCGCCGCATCCCCCACGCATCACGCAAGCCCTCGCTCGCGTCCTGCCAGGCACTCAGCCCCACCTGCGGGAGGGCATCCGCGGTGACGGTTACGCCGAACGGGTCGGCTTGGGTATGCAGACGCGGCGCCAGTACCCTCGGCTTCGCGGGCGTCTCCTGCGGGCTGAGCTGCTGGAGCACGGTAGGCGTGGCGTCTTTGACCGCCAACCTCAGCATCAGGGCCAGCCGCTTCCAGCCCCACCGGATCCGTCGTGCCTGACGGAGGCTGATACGGGTCTCCCCGTCGGCCCGGTACCAGCGCCCGAAGCGGAACCCGGCCACACGAGCAGGACGAGCAAACCGAGACAGGCGACCAGGAGCGCCCCGGTGCTGAGTGCATTCGTAATCGGCATCAGGCGGCCGTCTTGACGGTGACGGCGTCCGCACGCAGCGAGATACCGTGCCGGTCCTTGCCGTTGATCTCGTTCTCCCAGGCCGAGGCGACGAGCCCGGTGAAGACGACCGGCATGCCGACCTTCAGGCCCTTACCCAGGCCAGGCTCCGGCACTTTCACGGTGATCACTTCGGCGCGCCCGTTGAACGCGAACATCACGTCCACCTGGTGCAGCTGGGCTCCGGTGGCCCGGTCGATGGCAGCCTCCCGGCCTTCGCGGTCCTTGAACTGCGGGCGGGGCTCGGAGGCCAGGATCTCCAGCGCCTGGGACTGGTCGATGGGCATGGTCTTCACGGCAAACCTCCAGGTGAGAGGGGGTGAATCACCCTTGTGGGCGATCGCATGCCGCAACCATACATTTATTCCATCCTAAGTCCATCCCTATTGAATTCCATCCGTTCCTGAAGTGGTCCATCCATAGGGCGGCTACCCTGGCACCGTGGGCGGCTGAGCTGGTGAAACACAGAGGCGACGGCCCGCCTGCGGCCTGTGGGACTCGGAACCGGATCAGGGGTGGACATGCCTCGTGTTGACGACGCGCGCTTGACGTTCGAGCGCATCGCGGACGACCTGCGGCAGCAGATCCGGGAGGAGAAGCTGCGGCCGGGCCAGCTGCTGCCGACCCAGAGCCAGCTCATGCAGGAGTACAAGGCGTCGAGCCTGACCGTGCAGAAGGCCATCCGGCTGCTGCGCAACGAAGGCTGGGTCATCGCCCGCCAGGGGCGCGGCACGTTCGTGACCCGATCGGCCGACTTCGAGGAAGCCTTCGAGAACGTCGCCAGCGATCTCCAACAGCAGATCTACACCGGCACACTGGCCCCCGGAGCCAAGCTTCCCGCCCGTCAGGTCCTGGCAGACCACTACTCCGTGCCGCTCAACGTGGTCACCAACGCCATCGCCCTGCTGGCCAGCAACTTCCTCCTGCGCTACACAGGCGAGGTACCCGGTGAGGACGTCTACGTGCGGGACTGGGACGACCACGGCTTCGCCACGCAGCTCATCCACGGCCGGCTGGTCAGGAAGATCAGGGACGGATCGCTGCCCAGGGGCTCCACGGTCACCGTGAACGAAGTGGTCGACACGATCGGCGGCGACGCAGAAGCCGCGGATCAGGCCCTAACCTTCCTCGCCCTAGAGGGCCGGGTCAAGAAGGTCCACCGGACGAGCGGGGCACACCAGGAGAGTGCGTACGCCATTGTGGGTGGCGAGTTCGGGACCGAGCTGCCCGTCAACGTGCAGCCAGTGGACGAGGAGCCCGAGGAGCTGGGTGTTCCAGACCGGGAGTTCCCTTCGGCGGCCGGGCTCGCGGACCTGGCCCACAAGCTTCAACTCGCCCTGGAGCAGATCGAAGAGTTGCAAGAGCGCGTCGAGCGACTGGAGCGCAGCAACACCGATTGAGATGTGTGAAAGCGACGGGGCGTCCCCGGAGTTTTGAATCTCCGAGGACGCTCCGCGTTCATGGCTCAGGGCTGGTACTCGTAGCCGATGGTGAACCGGGGTGGAAGGCACCATTCCCCGTACTCGATGATCCCTTCCGAGTCCGACCACCGGTGGGCACCGGCCAGGATGGGCGAGCCAACAGGTAGGCCCAGCGCACTCGCCTCGCGCGCGTCGGCGGGGCGGGCGTGCATGTCGTCACGGGCGTGCGCGATCGTGCGCCCGGTGGCTTCGAGCACCCGCGAGGACAGTCCGTGATTGCGGCCCGGAGCGGTGTTCAGTAGATCGGGGACCAGGGCGGCGAACGGTGCTGGGTACCAGGTCACCGCGAACACAGTCCGCGTCTTGCCGCGGCCGGCCAGCCACTCCCGCCGGACGATCTGGTCTCCGGGCTCCAGATCGAAGATCTCAGCCACGTACAGCGGCGGGGCGATCAGCTCAGCGGCCGTCACGCGGCTCGTTTCTCCCTCGGCCAGGAACGACTTCACCCGCTGGACCCTGGCCAGCCGGTCACGCGCCGACAGGGTCCACCTCGGGTCATCTGCGACGAACGTACCCCTGGGGGTGGTGCGGATGAAGTTCTCGACCTGGAGAGCTTGCAGAGCCCGGGACACGGTGGCGGCTGCGGCCTGCCACTGTCCGGCGATCTCCCGGTTGGTCGGCAGCTTGGCCCCCGGCGCAAGCTCGCCCGACAGGATGCGCTCTCGGAAGTGATCAGCGATCTTCGTGAACGTCTTGGGACTGGGCATAAGGCGTGCCCCTCCATTGAGTTGACGTGCTGTCAGTGAGGGCACACTAGTGCACTACGAACCGTAGCGGGAGTGCTTCGGCCACTCGAATACTGAACTAGAGCACCGACCTGTCAACAGGTCAGCCATGTGACGTTCGAAGGGTGGCGACGCACCATGAGTGAGCCGACCAGGTACTCGACTGCGCCTGTTGAACTACCGCTGCGATTGGAGCCGGACCCGGATCCCGTCGAGGGCTGTGCGGGCTGCACCGAACTGGCCAACGTACGCGACCGCGCACACATGGTCGGCGACATGACGACCGTGACCGACTGCAACGTCTACATGCGACGCCACCCTGAGGGCCACCAGTGACTGCCCGCGCCGTGTACCGGCACGTACCCCACACCATCCGGCACGTCCCCGAGGGCGGCATCACCTACGAAGCGTTCTGCGTCACCGCAGGCTGCGACGCCGAGTCCGGCCCACACGACGAGCAAGAGGCCGCACAGGACTGGGCCCTTCGCCACGCCGGATGCACCGGCCACGACCTCTTCAGACGCGTCGTGACCGACCACGCCAAGGTCACCCGAGCTGAGTAGGCGTAGCTATGGCAGCACCACCTGAAGCCACGCCAGCCAATCCGACGCCCGAGGCCCCATCCCAGCACGAGCCTCCACCGATGGCCATGGCATGCCGCCGAAGAGGGATGCGTCCAAACTTTCTATACGTCTTCAAGGCGACCCGCTGGCGCGGGTCGCGCGCGGCACGGCCGCCCACCGGCCCGCTCTCGGCTCCGCCACCGCGTGCCGGCCAGCGACCAGGCCGCGCAAAGACAGCGCAGCGGATGACCGGAAGCGCGAGGAAGCCCGGACGTTCCCGCATGGCGAGGGCCAGGCCGACGGCGAGGCAGCGGCAGGGCGTTGGCCGGTACGCAGCTCGCGGGTGGGTCGGTCGGCTCCGTGAGCTTTACCCACCTGTTCGAGCCGGGGCCCGCGTCGGGCAAGGCCAGGGGGCCACTCGTTCAAATTCCGGGCAGGATCAAAGCCTGCCCGAGTTGCCGGCCAGCGTACGGCCCCCTGACCATGCCCGACCCCAACCCGAACAGGACACCGGCCAAAGCCCACTCCGCCGCCCTCACGCGCGTAGCCGTCTGACGGCAACGCCGACGGCAACAGGGGCGCACAACACGGCACTTCCACGCACACCCATGGACTGGCCGAATTCCGCTGACCTGCAAAAACGCAGATGACAGCACCTCAGCACGCACACGTACTATGTGCTCGCAGGCGCCACTCCAGTCCTCGTTCACAATTGCGGCGGGGTTGCCCCAAATGGAAAGCCATGTGCCTGCAATGGATCGACGAACCCTTCTACGCCGGACCTGATCCAGGCGATAGCCACGCGAGCACAGGCTAGATTGGGGGGCAGCGGTGCTGTTTCCGGAACGGCAAAGCATGGATACGCTGACACCCTTCTAACACGATACCAAGGGATCTACGGAGATCGTGGTCTAATCACAGAGACAAGCTATCTGGGCGGAGGCACTCATCCAGTTCCGAGGGGTACCCGCGGGAGCGCTCGTCCAGACGTATTCGATCCGGCCACTGGTACCGTTTACGACTACAAGTTTGTCCAGAATCCTGGGCAAGGGATATCAAAGTGGCAGGCAGATAAGAATGCGGCGAACATCCCAGGCGTAAACCTGACAATCGAGGTCAATCCGTGAGTAAATTCGATGCGGCTACAGCAAGGCGTGTAACCGCTGATTGGGCAAGATGTTTTGACGGATTTGACGTCTGGAGACCACTGCGGCTCATGCGTCGCATCGGTCCGGTCGTCCAGGGGATCACGCTGGACCGGACAACCGCAGGTGACGGATATTTCCCCACTGCGCACGTCCATAATCTGGCACGGGCGTTCCCTGCGATCACGCTTGCCCTAGGGCAACGGTTGATCGGAAGCTCTGGAATGCAGGAGAGTGTCCGTTTCTCGCGTCACAGTGACGACTTCATGGATGCAGCCGAGAGATTGGCATCGCAGAGCAACCTCTCGTTGTCTATTCCGCCAACCGTCGCGGAAATCGCGAAGGAATACACCTCCTTCGCTGTTGCCCAGCAGGGGAAAGGGCATCCACCGGCGGTGGATTCCATTGAAGACGGCATTTTAATCGCCGCAGCTACTGGTGATCGAGCACTCGTCGAAGATGGCCTGCGGATTGCGCGAGAGCTGGCAGGTGTCTGGCCAAAATCAAGGCTGCCCATCGATTGGAATGGATCGGATGCGTGGATTTCCGGTCTGGAGGAGCGAGCCGCTAATCTGAACCAGCTGACTGCTGTCATTGAGGGCCAGGTTGTGTTTCATAAGTTGACCAAGGTGCGCGTCGTACAACGATGATCGCGGCTTGCGTCACCCACCTCGGAAGCTCCCGCGCTCCGTGGGGTCTCTGAGGTGGGTGACGGCAGTAGTTGACGGCAGCAGCAGCGGACGGGGGCGTGCCGGACGGTCGTTCGCGTCAGCGTGGACATCTCTTTCAGTGTCGGGCTGCTGCTGGCGCGATGCCGATCTATGACGCAGGCGCCGCCCCCCGCCGCCTCGGACACGGCGCTGCGTGCGAAGCCTGACTGGCCGATTCGAAGGAACGACGGCAGCAGCGCTGCCCCTGACGCATGGCCCGGCAGCTCAGTGGGTTCAGCAGGCCAAGGCACTTGGGTGAGCTGTTCAGAGTTTCTTTACTGGATCAAGGCGGCCCGCTGGCGCGGCCCGCCCGCGCTCCGGCCCCGCCGGTCCGGGCGCGCAATAGCCGCCAGCGGTGTCTGTTCTGGGGCTCTGCCCCAGGCCCCGGCCCTCTCTCTGAGGGGGAGGAGGTCGAATTCAAGTACGGCCCCGTCGTGGTGATGAGTGGTCGGGGTCGCGGGAGGGGTCCCTCGTCGCCCGGTCACCGGAGGCGTACCAGGAACCTCCGGGGGCCGCCAAGGCCGAGCGCAAGCGTCACGGTGTGAGCCTTGGCGGCCCCCGGAGAACCCTGGTACGGCGAAGCTGCCCGACCGACGAGGGACCCCTCCCGCTCACGCCCCGATTCTGCTGGCGCCCCGGCCCTGCATAGTCCGGCCACCTGCTCGGCACCAAGTCGGTGGTAGGTCGCCGCTTCGGGCGGGTATCTGCCGGATAGCTCTCGGTTGACTCGTCGGACCGGCGTACCGTGGCGCTGGAGGTGGTCAGCTGATGGCTACGGAACTGGCGGACAACGTCCGTAAGTACCGGCGTCGGGCCGGGATGAGCCAGGAAGAACTCGCATACGCCGCAGGCGTCTCGCCGGGGACCGTCCGCAAGGTCGAGCAGGGCGGCACGGTCCGTATGGAGACACTTCACGCCCTCGCTCGCGCGCTGAGGGTGACCACGGGCACGCTGATGGCGTCCGATGCCCCCGAACCCGTGGGCCGTGCAGAGGAGCCGAACCGGGTCAACCTGATCCAGCTTCGCGCCGTACTCACCCCGGCTGTCGGGCTCGTGGACCAGGCCGCCGAAGCAGTGGGCGAGGAACCCAACCTGCGCGCCTTCAGCCGAACCGTGGGAGACGCGCGGGTCCTGTACTTCTCCGACAGCTACAAAAGCGTCGCGGCACAACTCCCCGACCTGCTGCGCGATGCCACGAAGGCCGTCGCCTATTACAGCAGCGGAGACGAGCACCAGCAGGCCCTACTGGCCCGCGCCGAGGCACTGCGTCTGGCCGGCACCTACCTCACCCAGGTCCGGCAGTACGACATCGCCTATACCGCGCTGGTCGGTGCGATCACGGATGCCAGGCAGGCCGGGGACATGCTCGCGGCGGGATCCGGCGTCGGCGGTATGTGCTGGCTGCTCGTGCGGCAGGGCCGGCTGGACGAGGCGGAGCGGATCGCAGCCCAGAGCATGGATGCGGTGGAACCGAAGATCACCGGGGCTGAGCCGGACCATTACGCGGTGTGGGGCGGTCTGGCGATGGAGGCCGCAGCCGCAGCCGCCCGCAACAACCGACCGGATGCGGCGAAGGAGTACCGGAAGGCGGCGCGCGTGGCGGCAGCCGCCGTTGGTACGTCGCACCGCAACGTCTCGCGGCACTGGTCCGTCTTCGGGCCAGTCACGGCGGCGATGAAGGCCCTGGAAGACTCCATGGTCGTAGGGGACGCGCGCGCCGTAGTGCGCAAGGCAGGTGAGCAAGAGGAGTTGTCGCCCAAGGCGTGGAAGCGCTTGGGTAGGCCCAGCACGAACGACGGGAACCGCTTCACCCTTGACGTGGCGCGCGCCCACGCGCGTACCGGGGACCTGTCGGCCGCGATGGATGAGTTGACCCATGCTCGGTCGGCGGCACCGGAGTGGATGCGGCATCAGAACATGGCCGCCGAGACCATGCAGGAGATCCTGGGCAAGCGGAAGCGCACCCTCACGACAGAGATGCGCGAGATGGCCGACTACCTGGGCGTTATCGGATAGCTACCGCGCAACGCGATACTTTCGGCACCCTCCGTCGCCAACTGGCATGCCCCATCGATGGAGTGACGGACAGTAGGCCCCTACGGTCGCCGTATTCCATTCGGCTACCCAGGTGGGGGTACACGGTGAGCACACCCAGGACCGACGCGGACCGTATGCGCCGCAGGGAGTTGCACGACGCATCGGCAGGCGTGACCGTCCCCGCTTACTGCCATGGACCACACAGGACGGGAACCCCTGCTACCTCAGCACCGACGGCAGGGGGTACCTCTCCTCTCTCGCCGATAGCATCGAAGAGGTGCAACTCGACATGGGCGAGGAACTCCTCGGGTACGCCCGTCAGGTCGTGGCCCCCGGAGCCAAGGAGCTGTCGGCCGTCGAACACCGGTGGCTCGCCTGCCGGCTGACCGAAACCCTGGCTGACGCACTCCGGGTCGCCGAATCACGCGGCGAACGCATCCCTACCCCGCCAGAGAACCCCGGCTCCTGACGGCAGTAGCGACGGCAACAACCACGGATTCAGGCACACAACCACGGACTCCAACGGACCCCAAAACTCCTCCCCACCTGCATAAAAGCAGCTAGAGGAGGGGCTGCCAGCACACGTACTATGTGCTCGCAGGCGCCACTCCAGTCCTCGTTCACAATTGCGTGGGCGGTATTGATGCCTCTGGGGCTGCGTGCTCCTGCCCGAGCCCAAGGCCTGCTAAATGGACCATCGATGCGATCCAGCATCCAGATAGTGCAATCCATGCGGCCGAGCAAGGTGGTGAGGGCATGATGGTGACCCTCGACAGGGCGGGTGCAGACGCCAGGCGGGCAGGTAATCTGCGAGGCATACCAACACGTCCCGGCCAAGATAGGGACGAATTCCCGCCTGCAATGTTCAGTGAAGGGGCAGGTGCTCACGTAAAGCACATTGGGGCGGGAGACAATCGAGGTGCCGGTTCTGATATGAAGAATCAGCTCGTAGGTATTCCGAACGGCGGTCGAGTGATGGTCACCATTATGAGTCTCGGCTACATATTGGGGCAGAATCCATGACATGCGAGGTCGAATGAACAAGTTGTTTTCGGTTGCGAGTGGGGCAATTTGTGCCAACTTGCCGAAGAGTGGTCCAATCTTTGGCGGTGCCGAGAGCCCCCTCGAGATCCTGCTGACCGAGATGAACGGGTTCTACGCCTTCGAGTCGGCGCTCCACGTATTTCCCTCGGGCGAGCCAGGGCTGCCGGGGCGTTCGCTGGAGGAGTGGAATTCAAAAACGCTTTGGCGGGAAAGTTACGGCCCTTTGGTGCCGGAAATGGTCTTCTTTGCGGAGGATGTTTTCGGCGCTCAATTTGCTGTGGCACGCGATGGTATGGTCTATTCCTTTAATCCTGAGACGGCTGCTGTATCGAAATTCTCCGAAGATGTCGCGAGTTGGCGGGATGACATTATCGAAGACTGGAATTATGCCACTGGATACTCAGTGGGGCATGAATGGCAGACCCGGAATGGGTCACTGCCTCCGGGGCATCGGCTCGTACCCAGGATCCCGTTTTCTGTCGGTGGAGAATTCTCCTTCGATAACATTATTCCCGTCGAGGCTGTTGCGGCGCTGAAATATTGGGGTGGCTTCGCACTTGCGATCTCGAGGTTGCGGGACGGTGATCAATTTAAATTCAACCCGGAAGTGATCGAGAACTTGAGATGCGGGATATGGTCGCCAGGGGGACAATCGGTTTGTCGCTGCTTGACGTGAATCTCGTCAGCCGTGCACTGTAGCGGCCGCAATTCCGCGTAAGACACACGAGCCCTCATCGACAGTAATGTTGATGAGGGCTCGCGCCTTTTGACGGCAACTGACGGCAACGTCAGCGAACGACGGCTGTGGCGGGCGGGTCGCCAGCTTCGTCGTCGGTCGCATCCAGTGCGTTGCCGAGGGCGTCGATGGCTTGGCGTTTGAGCCGGGAGTCGTACGTGGGCGTAGACGCCAGCGGTGACGTCGATGTGGGCGTCACTCAGCAGCTCTTTGATCACGACGAGGTCAACGCCCTGCTCCAGGAGCGGGGTGGCGGTTGAGCGTCGGAGGTCGTGAAAGCGGATGCGGGGCATGCTCAAGGCTCGCCCGAGTTGCCAGCCAGTGTACGGCCCCTGACCATGCCCGACCCCAACCCCAACAGGACACCGGCCAAAGCCCATTCCACCGCCGTCACGCGCGTGGCCATCTGACGGCAACAGGGGCGCACAACGCGGCACTTCCATGCAGGCCCACGGACTGGCCGAATTGTTCTGACCTACGAAAATACAGATGACAGTACCTCAGCACGCACAGGTACTACGTATTTGCAGACGTCGCACCCGTCCTCGTCCACAACTGCGACATCAGTCGCTCAACGAGGCCGTGGGCCTCGGACGGCGTACCCGCCGGTGAGCACCAGAGGGTACGGGGTGCCGACGTCGATGACGGCGACCAGGAGTCGGCGGTGCAGGTCGGTCAGTTTCACGCCGCGGCGAACCCGGCGAACCCGGCCGTCGCGAGCTCGGGGAAGGCTTCCTCCCACACCTGCCTGACGTGCCTGCTGACCAGGGTGCGCAGGACGGGCCACTGCGCCAGGAGGAGGTCGCGGTTCAGCAGGGTTACGAGGTCCTCGTGCCGGCCCTCGGCCAGGACCGTGCGGTACAGGCCCATGCGCAGGCGCGGGCGGTCCAGGTCGTAGGCGCGCAGCCCTGACCAGGCGACATGCAGCGGCAGGTCGACCACGCCGTGCTGCGGGCCTGCGAGCTTCTCCAGCAAGGCGGGCAGCCGGCCCGCGTAGCGGGCGTGCAGCACCTCGGCCGCGGAGGGCGCCGTACCACTGGAGGAGAGCGTGACCATGGACCCGATTATCCCGCGTCCCGCCCGTCCCCGGTACCGCAGACGCGACACACCGACCCATCGGCTGCACCAGGCATCCCGCCCCCGGCCCATCCCGGCTACGTACGGCGCCGACATCGGCAGACGAGTCGACGGGTCAGCCGCACCGCCGAGAGCTGGTCGATCTTGATGAACCTCGATGAGTATCGGGTTTGCGGGCTGACGCCTGCCCAGCGCTTACCCGGTCTCCCCTGAGGCTCTGGGAAGCCGCCCTGTCCCGTCGTCCTATGGCGGCCGGGCGCTGTTTGCGTGATTGGCCAGGTCAGCCCTGGTGGAGGTGCTGGCGACGGCCGGCGCATGATGGCTGTCATGGAGAACGCGGTCGAGAAGATCAAGGTCTGGTTCCGGTTCATCCCTCGCGAGGGCTGGTTCCCGCAGGACACCGAGGGCCTGTGGGCGACGAGGGTCGGCGCCGACGCTGCCAGCGTGCAGAACGCCCCGTTCCTTCAGGACGGAGTGGCCGAGGGCGACGTTGTGCGGTTCCAGACCGACTCCGACGGGCTCCACTGGGCTGGCGAGCGGATCAGTTCCTCCGGCCACTGCACGATCCGCGTTGTGCCTGTCCCTACCGGCCCGTTGGGACGCAGCCCCCACGCGGTGCACCAGAGGCTTTCAACGTTCGGACTCGGAGGCGAGGTCTTCAGCGAGGACTTCCCCATGGTGGCCTTCACCGCCCCGGCGGACGCGGACTTCGCCGGCATCAAGGCACTTCTGACCCGAGGGCGAGAGGAAGGATGGTGGCACTACGAAGTCAGCTGCGCCACCGACGCGTGGCGGAACGCCTGACCCTATGAGGCCTCAAATCTTTACGACCAGCCTTCAATGCCACCGCTCGGCGCAGCAGTTGGAAGCTGAGACATCACGAATGCGGCGGATGCCGGAAATTCCCGTCTCTTTGAAAGTGCTTCAGATCGGCCGCTTGCCCACTTAAAGTGGCAGGTCAGCAAGTCTGCTCCCCGCACCCGCGGGGATGAGACCACACCTTCATCACCCGATTCCGCATCCCCCGCCTGCTCCCCGCACCCGCGGGGATGAGACGGATGCTCGTAGGCGCATCGTAGGCTTGCCATCCGGGAGAGCCCTGCCGCTTGCCCTCCGCGCTGCTCTCCCCGGCCCCGCAGGCGGCATCATGGCCAGGCGCCAGGTGAATCCTCGCGACCTCGACCTCGTCATCGCTGCCGTACACGCCGTCGACCCCTGCCCCGCCGATCAGGAGGCCGCCTGGACCGACCGGGTCCGGGAGCGTGCCGTCAGTCTCTACGTGCTCGGCGACACGGTCGGGCAGGACATCGCGCGCCTGGACGCCGCCAAGCAGTTCACGGCGACGCTGCTCGACGTACGGGTGGAGGCCTCCAGCACCCGCGGGGTCCTGGTCCTGCGCAACACCTCCGGGAGCTCGAGCAGCTCATCCGGACCGACCGCGGCGATTCCGAGGCCGGGCGGGCGATGATCGAGCGCGCCCGGGCCCTGGGCGGACACCGGGTACGGGGCCACCGGCTCAACGAGCGCATGGCCTCCAACGCCAAGCTCGAGGTCCGTATCGTCGTGCACCTCGCCGACTTCGGCGTGGACACCGACCCGGTACCCGAGAACAGTGCGAAGCAGAACGTCCTCGCCGCCGCCGAAGGAGACACCGGCGTAGCGCTGCAGGCCTGGGCGCGCAAGCTGGTCTGCCGGAGTCCGGGTCGGTGTCCGTACGGCAGTTGGCCGACGCCCTGGCGCAGCTCCCGCACGCGGAGGGTTAAGCGCTGCGCGGCGCCGTCAGGTGGGTGGTGAGTTCCTCGACGAAGGCCTCCAGGTGCGGCGGCCGCGGGCCCGGGAGGGTGGCGCAGTACCAGGTGCGGGTCAGCGGCTGCGCGCCGATGCGTACCAGGGCGAGGTCGTGCGAGGCCACGTACGGGGCGGCCACCCAGTTGGGCAGTACGGTCACGCCCTGGCCGCCCGCCACCATCTCCACCACCAGGTCGGTCACCACGGGCATGGTGATGATCCGGCCTGGCCGGGCCCCGACGGGGAGCGGCAGCGGCATCGACGGGATGCGCTTCTGATCGTAGAAGTCGTACAGGACCAGGTCGGCGCCGTCGAAGTCACGGGCGGTCAGGTGTTTGCGGGAGGCCCACGCGTGCCCGGCGGGCACCACGGCCATCATCTCGTCCTCGAACAGCCGCGTCAGGGACACCCGGTCCATCTGCAGGTCCGGCTTGGTCACCAGTGCCACGTCCACGAGGTCGGCGAGCAGCGCCGGGATCGGCGCGTCGTCGGCGACGGTCTCGATGCGTACGTCGATGTCCGGCTCGCGTTCGCGGAAGGCGCGCAGGACGGGTGGCAGCCAGGGGTAGGTGGTGCTGCATTGCGCGGTGAAGCGGACCCTCCGGCCGCGTCCGTCGCGGATCTCCCGTAGGTCGCGGGAGGCGGACTCCAGTTCGCCGAGGACCTGGCGGGCGGCGACCAGCAGCCGGCGGCCGGCCGCGTTGGGGACCAGGCGGCGGCCCTTGCGGTCGAAGAGGGGCATGCCGAGGCGGGCTTCGAGCCGGGTCAGGCGCTGGCTGAGCGCGGGCTGGCTGACGTAGAGCCGCTCGGCGGCGGCGGTCAGGGAGCCGGCGTCGGCGGTGGCGTGCAGGAGCTCCAGGTCACGCAGGTCCACATCCATAACTCTGGATTATCACATGCTCCACATTCCGTCGTGGTGTTATGAGTTGAGGGCTCGTAGGTTTCTGGTGTCGACCAGACGAGACGAACGAAAACCGAACCGATCCGCCGCCCCGAAAGGCACCCACAGCCATGACCGACACCACGACGACCACGATCGCGACTACGACGACCGCGACGACCGCGACCACGACCGCCCTGATCACGGGCTCCTCCAGCGGCATCGGCCTGGACATCGCCCGCGCCTTCCTGGCCGGCGGCGCCAACGTCGTCCTCAACGGCCGCGACCCCGACCGCCTCGCCAAGGCCGCCGCCGACCTCGGCCACCCGGAACGGACCGCCTGGGTCACCGGCGCCATCGCCGACCCGCAGACCGGCCAGTCCCTCGTCCGCACCGCGCTCGACCGCTTCGGCGGCATCGACGTACTGGTCAACAACGCCGGCACCTTCGCCTCCAAGCCCTTCACCGAGGTCACCGAAGACGAGCTCGACGGCTTCCTGACCGGCAACCTCAAGGGCACCTACCTCACCACCCAGGCCGTCGTACGGGCGCTGCGCGCGCAGGGCCGCGGCGGCAGCATCGTGAACATCGGCACCGTCCTCGTCGACCACGGGCTGGCGGGCTTCCCGGCCTCCGCACCGGTGGTCAGCAAGGCGGGCGTGCACGCGCTGACCACGAGCCTGGCCGCCGAACTCGCGGCCGACGGCATCCGCGTCAACCTCGTTTCCCCGGGCATCATCCGCACCCCGCTGCACACGGCCTCGGACGTCGACTCCTTCGGCGGGCTCGCCCTCCTCAATCGGGTCGGCGAGGTGTCCGAGATCTCCGAGGCCGTGCTCTACCTCGCGGGCGCCACGTTCGTCACCGGCCACGCCCTGCGCGTGGACGGCGGCCACGTCACCGGCCGCGCCTGAGCCCCGTACCCCCTCCGCCCCCTCCCCCTCTCCCGCAAGGGCATGACCACCATGCCGTACGTCAACGTCAAGATCACCCGCGATGGTGCCACCGCCGCCCAGAAAGCCGAGATCATCGCAGGAGTCACCGACCTGCTGGTCAAGGTCCTTGACCAGGACCCCGCCACCAGAAGGCGAGCCGCAGTCGGGCGTCGATCACTGTCGTCCCGGCGGTACCACCTTCGGCGCCGACGCCGGGTAGGGGCATTAGAACGTGGTCGGGGCGGTGCTGGGAACGGAAGGACTCACGCAGCAGTTTGGCGCCGGCGGACAGCTCCCGGTCCAGGAACCGGCGCAGCGGGGTGCGGGGGTTTTCGACTCCGCTCTTGAGGCTCATACAGAGGCCGCATTCGGTAAGCACGCCTCAGGGTGGCTCTGTTCGCCAGTCCGACGGCAGTTGTCCACGACTTCGGGAGGCGCCCCGCCTGGGCCCTGGTCGATGTTCACGCGAACGGGAGGCACCTCGTGGGCCCTCCCGCCGGCCGGGTGGAGGTAGGCGTCGGCCGAGCCGCGCCCGGACGCCATCGCTCCCCGTAGGGTGGTCTGATGTTCGATCATTTGGAGATCAGGGTGTTGCCGCGGGGACCTCGGTTCGCTGCCCAGTTGCGGTTCTGGGTCAACGGCGAGGACTTGGTCGAGGAGGTGGTCGGTGGATCCGGACCGTACGCGTGCCGTGGGCCGTACGCGTCTGATGCGCTGCCGGCCGGCCGCCCCAGCCCTCTCCGGGCGACCGGCGAGGCACGCCGCCTGGAGCTGGGTGAACCGGACTGTACCGGTGGCTGCTGCGGCTTCCTGACCGTGGTCGTGCAGCGGTTCGGGGAGACCGTGCAGTGGTCGGACTGGGAGGTTCCGTCGGAGTCTCCGCTCGCGCCCGCGCCCTACCCTCCGCCGGAGTTCCACTTCGACGCGAGTCAGTACGACGCCGAAGTGGCACGCGCTGAGGCGACCGGCTGGTGGCAGGTGCACCCGTAGCCCAGCACGCCGCGGCACTATCTGGCTGCTCATACCGACCCCGTGTACGGGGAACGCCTAAGGGTTGTCCCGTAAATGATCTTTGAGTTGCCCTGGGCAGGGGGCAGTCGCG
>NZ_JBHWVJ010000069.1:0-40887 GCF_042736725.1 Streptomyces sp. NPDC060028
GGCTACGGCCCCGGCCCCGCCGGACCCGGCTTCGACACGCCGCCCCAGGGGTTCGCGGCCCCCGCCGCACCCGGCTTCGCCGCGCCCGCGCCCGCCCCGGCGGCCCGGCCCGTCGGCGGACCCGGGGTCGGCGCCACCCAGGGCATCCCCGCGTACGGGACCGGCCCGGCGGGCCCCACCGGCGGCCCCGCGCTCGGCACCGTCCCCGTCGAGGAGCAGCAGCCGCCCCGCTGGCCCGGACCCGACCTGGACACCCCGGTGCGCCACGCACCACCGCCGGTCCCGGCCCCCGGCCCGGCGGCAGCCGCCCCGGCCCCGGCCAAGGCGGCCGCCCCCGCCAAGCCCGCCAAGAAGGGCCGCAACAAGCTCGTCCTGCTCGGCGGCGCGGCCATCGCCCTGCTCGGCGTGGCTTACGGCGCCGGACTGCTCCTGAACCACTCCGACGTCCCCAAGGGCACCACCGTCCTCGGCGTCGACATCAGCGGCAGCCGCGACGAGGCCGTCTCCAAGCTCCAGACGGCCTTCGGCAATCGCGCCGCGGCCCCCCTCCAGCTCAGCGTCGGTGGCAAGCAGGTCGAGCTGAAGCCCGAGAAGGCCGGCCTGACCCTGGACAGCCAGACCACCGTGCGCAATGCGGCGGGCAGTGACTACAACCCCGTCACGGTCATCGGGTCCCTCTTCGGCAGCGAGCGTGCCGCCGAGCCCGTCATGCCCACCGACGAGGAGAAGCTGCAGGTGGCTCTCCAGGAGCTGGCCGGGAGCGCCGGTTCCGCCACCGAGGGCACCATCACCTTCGACACCGGCAAGGCCGTCGCCGTCCCCGGCAAGCCCGGCTCCACGCTCGACGCGGACGGCTCCGTCGAACTGGTCACCAAGGCCTTCCGCGACATGGTCGCCACCGGCAAGGCCGATCCGGTCGAACTCCCGGTCACCACCAAGCAGCCGGTCGTGGACCAGGCCGAACTCGACCGTGCCATGAAGGACTTCGCCGAGCCCGCGATGTCGGCGACCGCCACCGTCAAGGCGGGCTCCAAGGCCCTCCCCTTCGGCGCCAAGTCCCTGCCCAAGATCCTCAGCATGCAGGTCGTGGACGGCCACCTCGTCGAGAAGTACGACCTCGAGGCGCTCAAGGCGACGTACGGGAACACCTTCGACGGCGTGTTGATCATGCGCGGCAACGGCCAGAAGACGGCCGTCACCCCGCAGGACGTCGTGGGCGCCCTCGGCAAGGCCCTGCGCGGCAAGACGCCCGCGGAGCGCATCGCCACCATCGACACGAACCCGAACTGACAGCGACAGCAGCACGTCGGAGCCGGTCAGCCGGTCAGCCGGTCGGAGCCCCTTCCCGGACCCCCGGGGAGGGGCTCCGTCACATCCCCCGCATGACATCTGTCATCCGCCCTTCACGACGGGCGACACTGCCGCGCGTACCCCCGTACCAGCGAACCTTGAGCCATGACGACGACGACCGCGAAGTACTCCACGGCCGCCACGGACCCCGGCTCCGACTCCGGCACCGTGGTGAGCTTCCGCAATGTGACCAAGAGCTACGGCTCGGTCCGGGCGGTCGACGGACTCTCCCTCGAACTCCACCCGGGCGAGACCGTCGCACTCCTCGGCCCGAACGGCGCCGGCAAGTCCTCCACCCTCGACCTGCTGCTCGGCCTGCGCCCCGCCGACTCCGGCTCCGTCAGCCTCTTCGGCACGACCCCCCGCGAGGCCATCGCGGCCGGCCGGGTCGGCGCCATGCTCCAGACCGGCGGCCTGATGGAGGAGGTGACCGTACGAGAGCTCGTGACGCTCACCTGCGCCCTGCACCCCCGCCCGCACCCCGTCGACCAGGTGCTCGGCCTCGCCGGTGTCGCCGACATCGCCGACCGCATGGTCAACAAGCTCTCCGGAGGCCAGGAGCAGCGCGTGCGCTTCGCGCTCGCCACCGCCGGACGCAACGACCTGATCGTGCTCGACGAGCCGACCACCGGCATGGATGTGACCTCCCGCCAGGCCTTCTGGGCCACGATGCGCGAGCAGGCCGCCGAAGGCCGCACCGTCCTCTTCGCCACGCACTACCTGGAAGAGGCCGACGCGATCGCCGACCGGGTCATCGTGCTGCAGAAGGGCCGCGTCCTCGCCGACGGCACCGCGGCCGAGATCAAGGCGAAGGCCGGCGCCCGCCGGATCGCCTTCGACCTCGCGGGCTCCGTCGACGAGGACGCGCTGCGCGCCCTGCCGCACCTGACGGCTTACGAGCGGCACGGCGAGACCGTACGGCTCCAGTCCGCCGACGCCGACGCGACGGTCCACGCCGTCTACGCCCTGGGGCTCTACCCCCGCAACCTGGAGGTCGCGGGCCTGGGCCTGGAGCAGGCCTTCATCGCCCTCACCGAGGCCGAGGAGGCCGACGCATCATGAACACCGGAACCGCTCTGCTCGTCAAGCTCGAGATCACCCGGGCCCTGCGCAACAAGAAGTACCTCTTCTTCACCGTCCTCTACCCGGCCGCCCTCTTCCTGATGCTCGGCGGCACCCTGGACGGCACGACGAAGGTCATGGGCACGGATCTGACGATGCCCGCGTTCTACATGGTGGCGATGGCCTCCTTCGGCGCCCTGACGGCCGTCCTGATGGGCAACAGCGAGCGCATCGCCAAGGAGCGGGAGAAGGGCTGGGTCCGCCAGCTCCGGCTCACAGCCCTGCCCGGCCGCGGGTACGTCCTCGCGAAGACCGCCAGCGCCGGCGTGCTCTCCCTGCCGTCGATCCTCGTCGTCTTCGCGGTCGCCGCGGTCGTGAAGGGCGTACGGTTCGACGCCTGGCAGTGGCTCGCCCTGACCGGCTCCATCTGGGCCGGCAGCCTCGTCTTCGCCGCCCTCGGCGTGGCCATCGGATACATGGCGACCGGCGACAACGTCCGCCCGATCACCATGCTCTTCTACTTCGGCCTCTCGATCCTCGGCGGCCTGTGGATGCCCACGGCGAACTTCCCGCAGTGGCTGCGCAGCATCTGCGAATGGCTCCCGACCCACGCCTACGCCGGCCTCGGCCAGGCCATCGAGCTGGGTGGCGCGCCGCACGCCAAGGACGTGGCCATCCTCGCCGTGTACTTCGTACTGTTCACTGGTGCCGCCGCCTGGCTGTACCGCAAGGACTCGCTGAAGGCGTGACGGTTGTGAGTGGGGCGACGAAGTCGATGATCGGGGTCCGGCCGCGAGACCGCCGGCACAAGATCGTGCAGTCACTGTGGATCGGCCTGTGGCTGTTCTACCTCAGCGCCCCCGTCACCGACCTGATCCGCGGCGGACACAGCCTCGGGGCCCGGCTGCTCGGCGGCCTGGGCCTCGCGGCCTTCGTCGCCTGGTACCTGCTCCTCGTCTACCGCACCGCCCGGCAGCTGCCCGTCGGCCGGGTCCTGTTCTCGGTGGCGGTGCTCTCCGCCCAGGCCACGATCCTCTCGCTGTCCCTGGGCCGCGAATGGCTCGTGCTCTTCGTCTACGTGTCCATCTCCTCCGGCGCCGCGCTGCCCGGGGAGATCTCCCGCTGGACGGTCCCCGGCGCGACCGCGCTGCTGGCGGTGACCGCCTTCGCGGTGCCGGGCGGCGACGCGTACCTGACCGGCCTGCTGATCCCGGCCCTGATGGGCGGCTTCGCGATGGTCGGCATCCGCGCGATGATCCGGACCACCGTGGAACTGCGCGAGGCGCGCGCCACGGTGGCGCAGCTCGCCGCGAACGAGGAGCGGCTGCGGATGGCCCGGGACCTGCACGACCTGCTGGGGCACTCGCTGTCGCTGATCACGCTCAAGAGCGAGCTGGCGGGGCGGATGCTGCCCTCCCGGCCCGAGGCGGCGGCCCAGCAGGTCGCGGACATCGAGCGGGTGAGCCGGCAGGCGCTGGTCGACGTACGGGAGGCCGTGAGCGGCTACCGGCGGCCGACCCTGCCGGGTGAACTGGCGGGCGCGCGGACCGCCTTGACCGCCGCCGGAGTGGTGGCGGACCTGCCGTCCGAGCTCACGGCGGAGCTGGCGGAGGAGCAGGAGTCGGCCCTGGCCTGGTCCCTGCGGGAGGCGGTGACGAACGTGGTCCGCCACAGCGGCGCCACACGCTGCACGGTCACGCTGGAGACCCGCCAGACCCTGGCGGGGCCGGTCGTGGAACTGGGCGTCGCCGATGACGGCGCGGGCGGTTCGGCCACCGCCGGCAACGGTCTGACGGGCCTGACGGAACGCCTGGAGGCGGTGGGCGGGACCCTGGCGGCCGGCCCGACGGGCAAGACCGGCTTCCGGCTGCGGGCGTGCGTCCCCCTAGGATCGGGATCATGACCCCACGACCCATCAGGATCCTCCTGGCCGAGGACCAGTCCATGGTCCGGGAGGCCCTGGCGGCGCTGCTCGGGCTGGAGCCGGACATCGAGGTGCTGGCCCAGGTCGCCCGCGGCGACGAGGTGGTGGCGGCCGCGCGGGCGCACGACGTGAACGTGGCGCTGCTCGACATCGAGATGCCGGGCATGACGGGCATCGAGGCGGCCGCGGCGCTGCGCGAGGCCCTTCCCGCGCTCCGGATCGTGATCTTGACGACCTTCGGGCGCCCCGGGTACCTGCGCGGCGCGATGGAGGCGGGGGCCTCGGCGTTCCTGGTCAAGGACGCGCCGGCCGCGCAGTTGGCGGAGGCGGTACGCAAGGTCCTGGCGGGGGAACGCGTCATCGACCCCACGCTCGCCGCGGCGGCCCTCGCGGAGGGCGCGAACCCCCTGACCGACCGGGAGCGGGAGGTGCTGCGGGCGGCGGAATTCGGCGCGACCAATGCCGAGCTGGCGGCCCACCTGCACCTGTCCCAGGGCACGGTCCGCAACTACCTCTCGACGGCGATCCAGAAACTGGCCGCCCGCAACCGCGCCGAAGCCGTCCGCACGGCCCGCGAAAAGGGCTGGCTCTAGCCGCGCTGCGGGGCTGAGATCGCAGGCGGCACCAGCCAGAATCCAGCCCCGCCGGCGATTGAGGCGCGGGGTCCGGGGCGGAGCCCGGGGTCAGTTCAGGAGGGCTCGGGCTGCCGCCGCCTCGGTGTGGAGGCGGGCGGCCGCGCCGGCGTCGACCGCGGCCACCACGTCCGCGTACGCGTCGAGTTCGGCCGCGCCCTCGACGAACGCCCCGCGCTCCACCAGCAGCCGGGCCCGCTCGTACCGCAGCGACGCCGGATGCGACGGCAGCAGCAGCGACAGGTCCAGCGCCCAGAGCGCCACCGCCGAGTGCTCCGGCCGGTCCGAGGCCCACGCGCGGACGTTGTTCAGGATCCGCAGCACGATGTCCAGCGTCCGCGCCGCCGTGCGCGGCCCCTGCGCCAGCTCCGCGGGCCCCGCGCCCAGCGACACGCCGCCCGCGAAGGGGTCCACCACCACCCCGTCCTGCGGATCCCCGAAGCCCACCACGAAGTGCCCCGGCAGAGCCAGCCCGTACACCGGCGCGCCCGCCCGCCGGGCCACCTCCAGCCAGACCACCGACAGCAGGATCGGCAGCCCCCGCCGACGCCGCAGCACCTCGTGCAGCAGCGAGGACGACAGCCGGTCGTAGTCCGCCGGGGTGCCGTGGAAGCCGAGCCGCCCGCCGAGCAGTTCCGTCACCGCCGAGGCCCAGGCCTTCGCGCCGCGCAGCCCGTACGGCAGCATCCCCGCCAGCCGGTCCAGCTCGATCTGCGCCCAGTCCATCCCCCGTTCGTCGAGGTCCGGGTCCGCCTCCGCGGCGAGCAGCAGGCACAGCACCGACAGGTCCGGCCGCTCGGCCCGCGCCTCCTGCGCGAACTGCGCGCGCGTCAGGGAGCTCACCGCGCCGCCGGGCGGTAGTGGTGGTAGGCGTGGTGCGTCGCGAAGCCCATGCCGTCGTACAGCGCCAGCGCCCCCGCATTGTCCGTCTCGACCTGGAGCCACGCCGCCGAGGCCCCCTCCTCCAGCGCCCGCCGCGCCAGCGCCGCCATCACCGCCGTCGCCAGGCCGCCCCGCCGGTACGCGGGGTCCACGGTGACCGCGGCGAAGCCGGCCCAGCGCCCGTCCACCACGCACCGCCCGACGGCCCGGCCCCCGGCCAGGTTCGCGAACCACACCGACGGGCCCTCCACCAGCATCCGCCGGGCCACCTCGGGGTCCTCGACCCGCCCGTAGCGGCCGAGCCAGTCCGCGTCCGGGGCGCGGGTGAGGCGTACCTCGCGGGCGGCGGGGGAGTCCACGTCCGCCACCGGCGCGAGGCCCGCGACCCGGACCTCGGCCGACACCTCGGCCGCCCAGCCCCGGGCCTCCAGCTCCGCGCACAGCAGCTCCTGCGTGCCCGCACCCCCCGTCGCGGCCTGCACGTAGGCCGGAAGTCCCCGTTCCGCGTACCAGGAGGTCACTCGCTCGAGTGCTTCGTCCAGCGGTATCCCCGGGTGGCCGAGCGGCAGCACGGAATTGGCCCGGCGGGTGAATCCCCGGGCCGCGCGCAGCGTCCAGTCGCCCATGGGCTCGCTCTCCAGCGGCTGCCAGGACCGTGCACAGATCCTCGAGAGCTCCTCGAAAGAGGCCGCGGGGCCCCTGCGGCGGGCCGGCGCCGCCGGTACGATCTTGCCTGCGACCAGCGTCGATTCCGCGATGCGGACGGACTCGCCGGTCTTTCGTGTGATCGTCAGCACACCCTGGTTCCAGGATGTGAGAACACCTACCGTGTCCCTGAACGCGGGGGACCCGCTCCGCTCGCTCTCCACCCGTCGTACAGAGACTCGTTTACCCACGTCAGCGGGGGTGATACGGATCTCCAGCAGCCCGCCGGCAGTGATTTCCACAGCTCTGTCCGCCCCTCCTGTTCGGATCGTGCCCGGGAACGGAGATACTAGGGGCGGGCATCGACGACGCCGCGCTCCCGCGCGATATGGAAGCCCTACCGAGGAGGAACGAGAGCGTGACCTACGTCATCGCGGAGCCTTGTGTCGACGTCAAGGACAAGGCATGCATCGAAGAGTGCCCCGTCGACTGCATCTACGAGGGCCAGCGGTCCTTGTACATCCACCCGGACGAGTGCGTCGACTGTGGTGCGTGTGAGCCGGTCTGCCCGGTCGAGGCCATCTTCTACGAGGACGACACCCCGGAGGAGTGGAAGGACTACTACAAGGCGAATGTCGAGTTCTTCGACGAGCTCGGTTCGCCCGGTGGTGCCTCCAAGCTCGGCCTGATCGAGCGCGACCACCCCTTCATCGCAGCGCTTCCCGCCGACATCAACCCCGCTGCCGAGCACTGAGGGTTTACGGCATGAGCGCCCCTCGGTCCCGTCCGGCCTTCCCGCCGCACGGGACCGAGGCGTTTTCCGACCCGCAACCCCGTCTTCGAACCGGCACCCAGAGAGCAGAGATCTTCGTGGCCGCAGTTTCCGCCCGTCTTCCCGTCTTCCCCTGGGACAAGCTGGAGCCGTACAAGGCGACGGCGGCGGCCCATGCGGACGGCATCGTCGACCTGTCGGTCGGCACCCCCGTGGACCCGGTGCCGCAGCTGATCCAGCGCGCCCTCGTCGAGGCCGCGGACTCCCCGGGCTACCCCACGGTGTGGGGCACGGCCGCCCTGCGCGACGCGATCACGGACTGGGTGCGGGGCCGCCTCGGCGCGAGCGCCGCCGGGCACCGCAACGTCCTGCCGGTCGTCGGCTCCAAGGAGCTGGTGGCCTGGCTGCCGACCCAACTGGGCCTGGGCGCCGGAGACAAGGTGGCCTACCCCCGGCTCGCGTACCCGACGTACGAGGTCGGCGCGCGGCTGTGCGGAGCGGAAGCGGTCGTCTACGACGATCCGACCGAGCTCGACCCGGCCGGCGTGAAGCTGCTGTGGCTCAACTCCCCGTCCAACCCCACCGGGAAGGTCCTCGCCAAGGAGGAGCTGATCCGGATCGTGGCCTGGGCGCGCGAACACGGGATCCTGATCTTCAGCGACGAGTGCTACCTGGAGCTCGGCTGGGAGGCCGAGCCGGTCTCCGTCCTGCACGACGACGTCTGCGGCGGCTCGTACGAGGGCATCGTCGCCGTCCACTCCCTGTCCAAGCGGTCCAACCTGGCCGGCTACCGGGCGGCGTTCATCGCCGGTGACGCGGACGTGCTCGGCGAGCTGCTGGCGATCCGCAAGCACGGCGGCATGATGACCCCGGCGCCGGTGCAGGCGGCCACGGTGGCGGCGCTCGGCGACGATGCGCACGTCGAGGAGCAGCGGGTGCGCTACGCCGCCCGCCGCGCCGCGCTGCGTACGGCGCTGGAGGCGCACGGCTTCCGCGTCGAGCACAGCGAAGCCAGCCTCTACCTGTGGGTAACCCGGGACGAGCCCTGCTGGGAGACGGTCGCCCACCTGGCCGAGCTGGGCATCCTGGTGGCGCCGGGCGATTTCTACGGCGAGGCGGGCGCGAGGTTCGTCCGCGTCGCCTTCACGGCCACGGACGAGCGCGTCGAGGCGGCCGTCAAGCGCCTGTCGGTCTGAGACGGCCCGAGGGGGCCGGGAGTTCGTGCTCCCGGCCCCCTCGGTGTTCCCGGCGCCGCTCAGCCGCCCAGCGGCAGGCCGGCCACGGGCAGCGTGCTCACCGGCAGGCTGCCGACCGGCAGCGCCTGCGCGGTCTTCAGCGCCGACCCGGCCGGCAGTCCGCCGAGCAGCTGCTCGGCGGGGCCGGCGGCCTTGGTGGCGGCGCCCGTGGCGTCCGAGGCGGTCTCCGTGGCCGTGTCGGTGGCGGTGTCCGTTGCGGTGGTCGCGGCACCCGGGGCGTCCGGGCTGGTGAGCGCGCCCAGCTGCGGCAGCTGCGGCACGGACTCCAGGCCCGCGGCGCTGGCCGCGCCGGCCGCACCGACCACGGGAGCTGCCCCGGCTGCGAGCAGCAGCGCGGTACGGGCGATCCGGCGGGTCAGGGGGAGGGACATGATGCTCCTAAGCGGTAGCGGCTGAGTACGCCGTGTACAACCGCTCGAGGGGCGGGTGGAGTTGCGGAGGCGGTGGGTAAAGGATCAGTAACGCATCGTTTAATCGGCTTCCGCGACAAGCGCATTGGATGCGCGCCGACCTGCGCTTGTGTCCTCCCCGGGGCCCCGCGGACCGCCGCCAGGGTCACCCCCGCACGGGGGACGGCCCGTACGCCTGAGCGAGCCGCTGCCGGGTGTGCGTGCGCGACTCAGCGGTTCACGAAGATCCGCACCTCGGCCGGGGTCGCGTTGTGCGGATCCCCGTCACCGGACTTGCCCGGGCCGCCCTTGAACTGCCACAGGCCCTGGCCCTCGCCGGCGATCCAGCTCTTCCACGAGTACGAGACCCGGGCGATGTCCATCTCGCGCGCATGGGCCACCGCCCACTGGGCCACCGCCTGGCCGGCGCGCAGCCCGGCCTCGCCGGCGTCCTGCTTCTCCACCAGGAGGATCTCGGACTCCCTGATCTCCATGCCCTTGGCCCCGGCGTGGCTCCGCTCCGGAGTCATCTCCTGCAGCGCGTCCTTGCCGAAGATCCGGGTCAGCTCGGCCCGTACCTTCTGCGGATCGCCCGCCTGCGCGGGCGGGGGACCGCCGCAGGCCACCTCGCCGCCACCGGCGAAGGCCGCCGTCAGCACGATCGCGTCCGGCTCGTGCTTCGCGTACGCCTGCGGGAAACCGCTGCGCTGCACCCGCTGCGCGGCCACCGTCAGGGGGAGCCTCGAATACCCCTTGATCTCGGCCAGATGGTCGTAGAAGATCCCGGCCGAATACACCGGGTCCATGATCTGCCCCGGCGTGCCCCAGCCCTGCGAGGGCCGCTGCTGGAACAGCCCGAGCGAGTCCCGGTCGCCGTGGTCGAGGTTGCGCAGCGAGGACTCCTGCATCGCGGTCGCCAGCGCGATGGTCACGGCCCGGTCCGGCAGGCCCTTGGCGACGCCCACGGCCGCTATCGTCGCCGCGTGGCCGGCCTGCTCGGGGGTCATCTCGTACGTCCGCAGGGTGCCCTCGTGGGACGGATCCGCACCCTCCCGCACGGAGGCCGTGCAGTACGGCGCACCGCCGCCGCCGTTCGATTCGCGCTGCACGATGAGATAGCCGGCCAGCGCGAGCAGGACGAGGAGACCCGCGGCCGTGCGCAGCGGCCGACGGCGGCGGGGGCGGTGGCGCGGGATCTCGGACACGCGGCCCACCGTACTTGAGCCATGGGACGCGTCCGTCGGCCGGACGTACGGCCCGGCCGCGGGGCCCGGCGCGTTAGGGTCAGGGCCATGTCCGAATCCGAGCTGGACCTCACCCAGGACGCCGCCGAGCTGACCGCCCGGCTCGTCGACATTCCGTCCGTGAGCGGCGACGAGAAGGTACTCGCCGACCTCGTGGAACACGCGCTGCGCGGCCTGCCCCACCTCACCGTGGACCGGTACGGCAACAACGTCGTTGCCCGCACGGACCTCGGACGCGCCGAGCGGGTCGTACTCGCCGGCCACCTGGACACCGTGCCCATCGCCGACAACGTACCGTCGCGCCTCGACGAGAACGACGTCCTGTGGGGCTGCGGCACCACCGACATGAAGTCCGGCGTCGCCGTACAGCTGCGCATCGCCGCGACCGTGCCGGAGCCGAACCGGGACCTCACCTTCGTCTTCTACGACCAGGAAGAGGTCGCCGCCGACCTCAACGGCCTCGGCAAGGTCGCCGAAGCCCACCCCGACTGGCTGACCGGCGATTTCGCGGTGCTGCTGGAACCGTCCAACGCCGAGGTCGAGGGCGGCTGCCAGGGGACCCTGCGCGTGCTGCTGCGGACGGCCGGCGAGCGCGCCCACTCGGCGCGCAGCTGGATGGGCTCCAACGCCATCCACGGGGCGGGCCCGATCCTGGCCAGGCTGGCGGCCTACGAGCCGCGCAGGCCCGTCATCGACGGCCTGGAGTACCACGAGGGCCTCAACGCGGTCCGCATCGAGGGCGGCGTCGCCAACAACGTCATCCCGGACGCCTGCACGGTGACGGTCAACTTCCGCTATGCCCCGGACCGCAGCGAGGCACAGGCCCTGGCCCACGTGAAGGAGGTCTTTGCGGACTGCGACATCGCGCAGTTCGTGGTCGACGACTCCTCCGGCGGCGCCCTCCCCGGCCTCTCCCACCCGGCCGCCGCCGCTTTCATGGCGGCCGTCGGAGGCCGTGCGATGCCCAAGTTCGGCTGGACGGACGTCTCCCGCTTCAGCGCGCTGGGCGTCCCGGCGGTCAACTACGGCCCGGGTGACGCCCTGCTGGCGCACAAGGTCGACGAGCGGGTCGAGACGAAGGCGATCCTGCACTGCGAGGAACGACTCCGTGCCTGGCTGACCTCGTAAATTCCCCTTCTGGTCACCTTTGTGCGCCTAACCTGATCCAACGATCAGCAGGAGGGAGCACATCATGGGCAACCCCGACGGTACCGCTCGTCGCAAGCCCGAGGAGCAGCAGCTCGGGCCGGTGCTGCGCAGGCGCAGCCAGGTCCAGGCGGGCAGCACGACGGACCAGCGGCTGCTGGATTCGGCCGGGCCCTCCGAGTGGGTGCACACCGATCCCTGGCGGGTCCTGCGCATCCAGTCGGAGTTCATCGAGGGCTTCGGCACGCTGGCGGAGCTGCCGCCGGCGATCAGCGTGTTCGGCTCCGCGCGGACCCCGGCGGGCACGCCGGAGTACGAGGCCGGCGTACGGATCGGGCACGCGCTGGTGGACGCCGGCTTCGCGGTGATCACCGGCGGCGGTCCGGGCGCCATGGAGGCGGCCAACAAGGGCGCGCGGGAGGCCAACGGCATCTCGGTGGGCCTGGGCATCGAGCTCCCCTTCGAGCAGGGGCTCAACGAGCACGTCGACCTCGGGCTGAACTTCCGGTACTTCTTCGTCCGCAAGACGATGTTCGTGAAGTACAGCCAGGGCTTCGTGGTGCTGCCGGGCGGTCTCGGCACGCTGGACGAGCTGTTCGAGGCGCTGACCCTGGTCCAGACCCGGAAGATCACCCGCTTCCCGATCGTGCTGTTCGGCACGGAGTACTGGAGCGGGCTGGTCGACTGGCTCAAGAACACGGTGATCGCGCAGGGCAAGGCGTCCGAGTTCGACCTGCTGCTCTTCCACGTCACGGACGACGTGGAAGAGGCGGTGACCCTGGTCAGCAAGGAGGTCGGCGAGGGCACGAACGAACGCGCCGCCCTCGCCGCCACCGAAGAGGCGGCCCGGGAAACCGGCGACTAGTGCTGCGACCGCACTAGGCCGCAACGGCTCCCGGCGGGGCCCGCCCGGGACCGTCCGGTCAGGCGGCCCCCGGCGGGCGGCCGCCGGGCCGGTGGCCTCAGGCCAGTCCGCGGCGGGCGACCGCCGGGGGGCGGTGGCCCTGGATCGACGCGACCATCTCGAGGACCTGCTTCGTCTCGGCGACCTCGTGGACGCGGTAGACCTGCGCGCCGAGCCAGGCCGAGACGGCCGTCGTGGCGAGGGTGCCCAGGAGGCGCTCCTTGACCGGCTTGTCGAGGGTCTCGCCGACGAAGTCCTTGTTGGACAGCGAGACCAGGACCGGCCAGCCCGTCTGCGCCATCTCGCCGAGGCGGCGCGTGGCCTCCAGCGAGTGGCGGGTGTTCTTGCCGAAGTCGTGGCCCGGGTCGATCATGATCGCGTCGCGCCGGACGCCGAGCGCGGCCGCGCGCTCCGCCAGCCCGACCGTGACGCTCAGGATGTCCGCCATCACGTCCTCGTACGCGATCCGGTGCGGCCGGGTGCGCGGCTCCACACCGCCCGCGTGCGTGCAGACGATGCCCGCGCCGTGGCGGGCGGCGACCTCCGCCAGCCGGGGGTCCACCCCGCCCCACGCGTCGTTCAGCACGTCGGCCCCGGCCTCGCAGACCGCCTCGCCGACCTCGTGGCGCCAGGTGTCGACGCTGATCACCACGTCCGGGTGGCGGCGGCGCACCTCCGCGACGAAACCGACCGTACGCCGGACCTCCTCGGCCGCGTCCACGTGCTCGCCCGGGCCCGCCTTGACCCCGCCGATGTCGATGATCGCGGCGCCCTCGGCGACCGCCTGCTCGACCCGGTCCAGCGCGGGCGCGTCGCGGAAGGTCGCGCCCTGGTCGTAGAAGGAGTCAGGGGTCCGGTTCACGATGGCCATGATCACCGGCTCGTGGGTGTCGAACTCGCGCCTGCCCAGTCGCAGCATCCTGCTCTTTCCTCCTTCGGCGGCCCTCGCGCCTCGCCTGCGACCTTAACCTGGTGGCCGGAGTCTCTCAGGGGAGTTGATCGTGTTCTGGTTCTTGCTGATCGCGCTGGTCGTGGTCGTCGCCGCGGTCACCCTCGCGGTGGTCGGCGGCGGCTCGGAAGCCGTGCTCCCGGATTCCGAGCCGGACCGGGTGGCCGACGGGCTGCCGGAGAACCGCCCCGTCGTACGGGCGGACGTCGATGCGCTGCGGCTTCCGGTGGCCCCGCGCGGGTACCGGATGGCCGAGGTGGACGACGTACTGGAGCGCCTCGCGGCGGAACTGGCGGAGCGCGACGCCCGGATCGCCGAGCTGTCGGCGAGCGCCGCCCGCGCCGTGGACCTCGGCAAGGCCGGACAGTGACGGGCGGCGCGCTCGCGGGCGCGGACGGCGGGCTGCGGTGCCCGTGGGCGCTGTCCACCGAGGAGTACGTCACGTACCACGACACGGAGTGGGGGCGTCCGGTCCACGGGGACGACGCCCTGTACGAGCGGCTGTGCCTGGAGGCGTTCCAGTCGGGGTTGTCGTGGCTGACGATCCTGCGACGCCGCGAGGGCTTCCGCAAGGCCTTCGCGGGGTTCCGGATCGCGGAGGTCGCGGAGTTCGGCGAAGCCGACGTGGAGCGGCTGCTGGCGGACGAGGGCATCATCCGCAACCGCGCCAAGGTCGAGGCGACGCTGGCCAACGCGAAGGTCCTGGCGGGCTGGGAGCCGGGCGAGCTGGACACGCTCGTCTGGTCCCACGCCCCGAAGCCGGGCCGGGCCCCGAAGAGCACCGCCGAGATCCCGGCGGTGACCCCGGAGTCCACGGCCCTGGCCAAGGCACTGAAGAAGGCGGGCATCCGCTTCGTCGGCCCGACGACGGCCTACGCCCTGATGCAGGCCTGCGGTCTGGTCAACGACCACCTGGCCCGCTGCGTCTCCCGCAAGCCGGTCCGGCCGGCCTAGCGCCCCAGGTAGCGCGGGGGCTGCTTGGCGAGGAAGGCCTGGACGGCGATGGAGTGGTCCTCCGAGGCGCCCGCGCGGGCCTGGAGGGTGTCCTCGCGCTCCAGGGCCTCGCGCAGGGAGTGGGCCGCGCCGTACGCCAGGGACTCCTTCAGGGCCGCGTAGGCGACCGTGGGGCCCTCCGCGAGGCTGCGGGCCACCGCCTCGGCCTCCGCGCGCAGGGACTCCGAGGGGACCAGGCGGTTCACGATGCCGAGGTCGTACGCCTCCTGCGCCTTGACCGAGCGGGGGAAGAGCAGCAGGTCCGATGCGCGCGAGGCGCCGATCAGGCGGGGCAGCGTCCAGGACACCCCGGAGTCGGCGGTCAGGGCGACGCCGGCGAAGGAGGTGTTGAAGGACGCGGTGTCCGCGACGACGCGGAAGTCCGCCGCCAGCGCGAAGCCGAAGCCGGCCCCGGCCGCGACGCCGTTCACGCCCGCCACCACCGGCTTCGGCATTTCGGTGAGCGCCCGGACGATCGGGTTGTAGTGCTCGGCGACCGTGCTCATGGTGAGCCGCGAGCCGCTCTCGCGGTCCGCCGCCAGGTTCCCGATGTGCTCCTTGAGGTCCTGGCCGACGCAGAAGGCCCGGTTGCCCGCCGCCGTCAGCAGGACGGCCCGTACGGCGGTGTCGCCGGCCGCCGCCTGGACCGCGTCGCGCAGGGCGACCTTGGCCTCGGTGTTCATGGCGTTCATGGCGTCGGGACGGTTGATCGTGATGATCGCGAGTCCGTCGGTCACTTCGTAGAGCACACTGTCGGCCATGGCAGGGGGTCCCCCTTCGTCGCGGGCTTGGCTACCGGCCGGTACCGGCCGGTGCAAGGGCCAGCATGGCGGACCGGACGGGGCCCGCACATGTGATGTGCGTCAAAGAAACCTGGAGCCCATCGCCAGCGACGGCGGCGAAGTATCGCAGGCCGGTCCCCGAAATGAGTGGTTTTGGCCGAGCGCGTTGCGCAAGCGTTCCCGGCCGATGTTGGTCATCGGGTCCTGACATGCGGGATAATGGCCAAGAAGCAATGTGTTCGATGCCGGGTACTAGGCGCCTGAATGGGGCCGTCGGCTGACGATGAACTGGTTTCAGGAAGGGGAACGAGCATGGCGGCCATGAAGCCGCGGACGGGCGACGGCCCGCTCGAGGTCACCAAGGAGGGGCGGGGCATCGTCATGCGCGTACCGCTCGAGGGCGGCGGTCGGCTCGTCGTCGAGCTGACTCCGGACGAGGCGGACGCCCTGGGTGACGCCCTGAAGAAGGTCGTCGGCTGATCGAGTCGGCGCCAACTGGAATCTCTGCACTGCCCCGGTCGCTCACCGCGCCCGGGGCAGTGCTGTTTCCGGTACGGGCTCACGGGCTGTACGGGCCCACGGGCGCGGCCTGAGGGCTTGGACCGACTAGCGCCGGACCGCGCACAGCAGGCCGTCGCCCACCGGGAGCAGCGCGGCCTCCAGGGCCGGGCTCTCGCGGACGCTGCGCAGCAGCTCGCGCACGCGCAGCACCTCCACCGGCTGGGCCGCGGAGTCGACGGTACGGCCGTCGGAGAAGACCCCCTCGAAGCACACCAGTCCGCCGGGGCGCAGCAGACGCAACGATTCAGCGAGGTAGTCGAGGGACTCGGACGGGTCGCCGTCGCAGAAGACGAGGTCGTACCCGCCGTCGGCGAGCCGGGGGAGCACGTCGAGGGCGCGGCCCGGGATGAAGCGGGCCCGGTTGCCCGCGAAGCCGGCGGCGCGGAAGGCCTGGCGGGCGAAGGCCTGCCGGTCGGGCTCGGGATCCACGGTGGTCAGCACCCCGTCGGGGCGCATGCCGTGCAGGAGGTGGATGCCGGAGACCCCGGTCCCGGTGCCGATCTCCGCGACCGCCTTGGCGTCCGCGGTGGCGGCGAGCAGGCGCAGCGCGGCCCCGGTGCCGGGGGATACCGAGCGCAGGCCCGCTTCCCTGGCCCGGTCGCGGGCCCACCGCAGAGCGTCGTCCTCGGCGACAAACGCGTCGGCGAACGCCCAGCTCGTCTGCCGGTTGCCGGTAATGACCCTCTCCTGTCCCCATAGTTGGCGCAACGGTGACTGTATCCGCTGGAGTCGGGAACCCGCAGATGGGACCGGGCGTTGAGAGCAGTAGAGCGGCAATCGAGGCGGGATAGACGGGACTCTGCCGGGCAGATCGGTGGTCCTTGGCCGTTCCGGGACCTCGGACCCGTGCAAAGTTACTGCAAAAATGCTTATCCGGAGCTGACGGAGGGGGTGGCTATGGTAGGGACTCCGCTGGACACCACCAGAGCCGACAGGGGAGGTGCGGCTGCGCCTGTGGATCGTGGAGGCGTCCTCCGACGTCTCTTCTGGTCGGCGGGTGAGCCGAAATCCGTGACCTACATTGCTGACCGCTTCCACACCGCAGACACCGCAACCACCGCGACCTTTGCCGCCGATGCGGGCTCCCAGGCGTGGACCCCTCCCTCGTGGGAGGAGATCGTCAGCACGCACAGTGCCCGGGTCTACCGTCTCGCCTACCGGCTGACGGGTAACCAGCACGATGCCGAGGACCTGACGCAGGAAGTCTTCGTCCGCGTGTTCCGCTCGCTGTCCACGTACACGCCCGGGACGTTCGAGGGCTGGCTGCACCGGATCACCACGAACCTGTTCCTGGACATGGTCCGCCGCAAGCAGCGGATCCGCTTCGACGCCCTCGGCGACGACGCCGCCGAGCGGCTGCCGAGCCGTGAGCCGTCGCCCCAGCAGGTGCTGCACGACACCCACTTCGACGCGGACGTGCAGCAGGCTCTGGACACCCTCGCCCCCGAGTTCCGCGCGGCCGTGGTGCTGTGCGACATCGAGGGGCTGTCGTACGAGGAGATCGCCGCCACGCTCGGCGTGAAGCTCGGCACCGTGCGCAGCCGTATCCACCGAGGCCGCTCGCACCTGCGCAAGGCGCTCAAGCACCGCTCCCCCGAGGCCCGGGCGGAGCAGCGTGCGCTGGCGGGAGCGGCCGTGGGCGCCCCGGGCGCCGGGGGAGAGGGCGGACCCGAGTGAGCGGAGTCAGTCCGTCCCCGTCGCCCGCCGAACAGCACTTGGGCGACCGCCTCGCCGCCCTGGTGGACGGGGAGCTGAGCCACGACGCGCGCGAGCGGGTGCTGGCCCATCTGGCCACGTGTCCCAAGTGCAAGGCCGAAGCCGATGCGCAGCGCCGCCTGAAGACCATGTTCGTGGAGAGCGCCCCGCCACCGGTGTCGGCGGGACTGTTGGCGCGCCTGCAGGGGCTGCCCGGCGGCGGCCTCGACGGGCCCCCCGGTCCGCCGGGTGCGGGCGGCTCGCCCGGAGCGGATCCGTTCGCCTCCTTCCGGTACCCCGTGCCGCTCGCCGCCCCGCAGCGGCAGGGCTTCCCGATCCACGAGGTGGGCCGGCCGCGACGCCGCTTCGCCTTCGTGGCGGCCGGGGCCGTGTCGCTGGCCGCGATCGCGCTGGGCGGCGCGGTGCCGCCGGACACCCTCGACCCGAACGTGCGGGGCGAAGCCCCCGCCTCGCGGCCGGGGCCCGCGGCGCCGCTGTCGGTGCCCGTGGCCGACGCCGTGGCCCGTGACCGGCTGTCGAGCCCCGGGGTCGTGCCGACCCTCGTACGCTCCGCGGACCCGCTCCCGCCGATGCAGCCGTCGCCCTCCGCGTCGGCCCGCCCGGTCTCCCTCCTGCGCTGACGTCCGCTGACGCCGCTGCCCCCGCCCGGCCCGGTCCCGAAGGCTCCGGGCGACGGCGGGGCGGGACCTGATTGAATCGGCGGCAGAAGCGAAACCACGCGGGGAGCGGCCATGTCCGACAGTCAGCAGCAGACCGGTCCGGCTCCGGCTGCGTCCCCCCGATGGTGGAGCCGCCCCGACGACACCCCCGCCCCCGCTGACGGATCCCCCGCCCCACACCCGGACCAGGGGCCCGCCGAGCCCCGGGACGGGGCACAGGACGCCGTGGTGCCGGCGCCGCGGGGTGACGAGCCGCGGTACGACCCCTGGGCGGCCCGGCCGTTGCAGGTCGTGGACACCGGCAAGCCGCAGCGGGGCTTCCGGCTCTGGCAGGTCGTGGCACTCGCCCTCGGGACCGCCCTCCTGGCCGGCGGCATCGGCGGA
Organism: Streptomyces sp. NPDC060028; assembly: GCF_042736725.1. Classification (NCBI taxonomy): domain Bacteria; kingdom Bacillati; phylum Actinomycetota; class Actinomycetes; order Kitasatosporales; family Streptomycetaceae; genus Streptomyces; species Streptomyces sp. NPDC060028. The sequence goes on from NZ_JBHWVJ010000069.1 coordinate 18,251, forward strand.
TACGCCGGGGTCCTCGCCGAGCGGCAGGCCAACACCCGCCTGGAACTCCCGCAGGCCGCCGCCGTCGCCGACAAGGGCCGGGCCCCCGCGAGCGTGGCCGGGATCGCCGCCACGGCCCTGCCCGGCGTGGTGACCCTGCACGTCAACGGCGGGGAAAGCAGCGGCACCGGCACCGGGTTCGTGCTCGACCAGCAGGGCCACATCCTCACCAACAACCACGTCGTCGCCGACGCCAAGCAGATAACGGTCACCTTCAGCACCGGCGACAGCGTCAGCGCCGAGCTGGTCGGCCGCGACACCGGCTACGACCTGGCCGTGGTCAAGGTGAGCGGCGTACGGGGCCTGCAGCCCCTGAGCCTCGGCAACTCCGAGAACGTGAAGGTCGGCGACCCGGTCGTGGCCATCGGCGCCCCCTTCGACCTCTCCAACACGGTCACGGCCGGCATCATCAGCGCCACCGGCCGCCCCATCACCGCCGGCGGCGACAAGGGCGACGGCAGCGACATCAGCTACGTCGACGCCCTGCAGACGGACGCCCCCATCAACCCCGGCAACTCCGGCGGCCCGCTCCTGGACTCCTCCGCCCACGTGATCGGCATCAACAGCGCGATCCGCGGCGCCGACAAGGGCGGCGACAGCGGGGACGCGACCCGCCAGAGCGGCAGCATCGGCCTCGGCTTCGCCATCCCGGTCAACCAGGGCAAGCGCGTCGCCGAGGAGCTCATCCGCACCGGCCGCGCCACGCACCCCGTCATCGGCGTCACCCTCGACATGCGCTACGAGGGCGACGGGGCCCGCGTCGAGGAGAAGGGCGAGGGCGGCAAGCCGGCCGTCACCCCCGACGGTCCCGGCGCCAGGGCGGGCATCAAGGCGGGCGACGTGATCACCAAGGTCGACGGGCAGCGGGTGCACGGCGGCGACGAGCTGATCATCAAGATCCGGGCCCACCGGCCGGGCGACCCGCTGCACCTCACCGTCCTGCGCGACGGCCGGGAGCGCACGCTGGAACTGGTCCTCGGTTCGGCGAACGGATCATGACGAGCGGGTGAAAGCACCGCCGGGCCCGTATTGAGCCGGTACTGGTGTACTGGCCGGCGGACAACCCCGGGTACCGTGTGTCGGGCCTGACGTGAAGAGAGCCGAGGAGCGGCAAGGTGTTCAACGACATAGGCGCACTCGAGGTGGTCACGATCGTGGTGCTCGCCATTCTCATCTTCGGCCCGGACAAGCTGCCCAAGGTCATCCAGGACGTCACGGGCTTCATCCGGAAGGTCCGCGCGTTCTCGGACAGTGCCAAGCAGGACATCCGCTCCGAACTGGGCCCCGAGTTCAAGGACTTCGAGTTCGAGGACCTGAACCCCAAGAACTACCTCCGCAAGCAGCTGGCCGAGAACGAGGACCTCAAGGAGATCCGCGGCAGCTTCGATCTCCGCAAGGAACTGAACGACGTCACCGACGCCGTCAACAGCCGGGAGACCGCCGCACCGGCCGCCTCCGCCTCGTCCGGCCCGTCCGCCACGCCCACCGCCGCCGGGCCGGACCTGCTCAAGAAGCCCGCCGCTGCCGCCCCTGACCTGCGCACTCCCTTCGACGCCGACGCCACCTGAGTTCCAGCCTGCCCGGCGATCCGGGGTGGGATGGCTATCCTCCATCTGTCCGGACGCAGGACGCCCGAGGGAGGGGGTCCCCCCAGCGAAGCGAGGGGGAGGGCCGCTCCGGACCCCACGGAACGAGAGGCCGCCCAGATGGAGACGACGAGCAGTAGCCGGGTAGGGGCGCAGACCGCCGAAACCCCCGCAGCCGCCGCCGAACCCCCGCAGACAGCACCGGCAGCAGAGCCGACAGCACCGCAGCCCCAGGAGGCCTCCGCGCCCGTCCCGGGGGCCCGCCGGGCGGTCGAGGGATACCTGCTGGCAGATTTCCCCTGGTACGGGCTGGACGGGGCCTTCACCGGCCCCCGCTGGCTCATGCAGGTCGGTACCGGCGCCGACGGCGCCGTGGAGCACGGCTCCACCGGCCACGGCGACGAGCCGTCGGCACGCGGTGAGATCGCCACCGGCGAGAAGGAGCGCTTCGCCGTGGTCGTCACGGTGGCGAGCAACCCGCTGCGCCGCAGCGGCGACGGCACGGGCGTCCTGGAGGCCACCTCGGTCTCCTCGGCCGCCTGGCTGGCCGGCTCGGGGCTGCTGGCCTACAGCTGGCCCGGCCAGATGGACCACTCCCTGCGCGACGACTGGCTCGACCAGCAGACCGAGGCCGCGTGGGAGCTCGCCGACGCGCTCGACGGCGAGGACTGGTCGTCGCTGTCGCTGCCGGTGGACGGGGAGCCGACGCCCTTCCACTACCGCGAGTCCGAGTTCGGGTGGGTCCTCGCCGGATCCACCCGGGGCGGAGTCCACCTGGGTGCGTACGGCCGGGGCATGAGCGCGTACGGGCTCGGCTTCTCGGTCATCGGGGACCTGGCCGCGTACGAGTAGCCGCGCGGGATGCGCGAAGGGCCCCGCCGACCGTGGCGGGGCCCTTCGTCTTCGCTCAGAACTTGTTGCGCGGGGTGATGCCCAGGGACATGCCGGCCAGACCGCGTGCGCGGCCGCCCAGCTTGCCCGCGATGGCGCGCAGCGCGGCGCCCGCCGGGGAGTCGGGGTCGGACAGGACGACGGGCGTGCCGTCGTCGCCGCCCTCCCGCAGCCGGACGTCGATCGGGATCGAGCCCAGCACCGGCACCGCCGCGCCGACCGTCTTGGTCAGGCCGTCGGCGACCTTCTGGCCACCGCCCGAGCCGAACACGTCCACCATCTCGTCGCAGTGCGGGCAGGGCAGCCCGGACATGTTCTCGACCACGCCGACGATCTTCTGGTGCGTCTGCACGGCGATCGAGCCGGCCCGCTCGGCGACCTCGGCAGCGGCCTGCTGCGGGGTGGTCACGACCAGGATCTCGGCATTGGGCACCAGCTGGGCCACGGAGATCGCGATGTCGCCCGTGCCCGGCGGGAGGTCCAGCAGCAGCACGTCCAGGTCGCCCCAGAAGACGTCGGCGAGGAACTGCTGGAGCGCGCGGTGCAGCATCGGGCCGCGCCACACCACCGGCGCGTTGCCCGGGGTGAACATGCCGATGGAGATGACCTTCACGCCGTGCGCGGAAGGCGGCATGATCATGTTCTCGACCTGCGTCGGGCGGCCCTCGACGCCCAGCATGCGCGGCACGCTGTGGCCGTAGATGTCCGCGTCCACGACGCCGACCTTGAGGCCGTCGGCGGCCATCGCCGCCGCGAGGTTGACGGTGACGGAGGACTTGCCGACACCGCCCTTGCCGGACGCGACCGCGTAGACGCGGGTCAGCGAGCCCGGCTTGGCGAAGGGGACCTCGCGCTCGGCGGTGCCGCCGCGCAGGTTCGTCGCCAGTTCCTTGCGCTGCTCGTCGCTCATCACGTCCAGCGTGACCGAGACCGAGGTGACGCCGGCGACGCGCTCGACGGCCTCGGTGACGTTGCGGGTGATGGTCTCGCGCATGGGACAGCCCGACACCGTCAGGTAGACGGTCACGGAGACCGCGCCGTCGTCGCCGATCTCGACCGATTTGACCATGCCGAGCTCTGTGATCGGCCGGTGGATCTCGGGGTCGTTCACCGTCGCCAGCGCGTCCAGGATCGCGTCCTGCTCGGGCACGGCGGCGTCGGCGGAGCTTGTGTCGGTAGCCATGCCCCGATGGTACGGCTCGGTGGCGTGCCTCAGGAAAGAGCGCTAGCGGTCGCCTTCGTCACTCTCGAGCGGGAATAGACGCCGCTCGTCCATCTCCTTTATCAGGTCCTGGAACTCCGACCTGATCCAGTCGCGGGTCGCCACCTCGCCCAGGCCCATCCGCAGGGCCGCGATCTCCCGCGTCAGATACTCGGTGTCGGCGAGCGAGCGCTCGTTCTGCTTGCGGTCCTGCTCCAGGTTGACCCGGTCGCGGTCGTCCTGCCGGTTCTGCGCGAGCAGGATCAGCGGAGCGGCGTACGAGGCCTGGAGCGACAGCATCAGCGTCAGGAAGATGAAGGGGTACTGGTCGAACCGCAGGTGCCTCGGGGCAAAGATGTTCCACAGCACCCAGACGACGACGACGACGGTCATCCAGACGATGAAGCGGCCCGTGCCGAGGAACCGCGCCACCCGCTCCGAGAGCCGCCCGAACGCCTCCGGGTCGTACTCGGGCAGCAGCCGCCGGCGCGCCGGGCGCGGCAGGTCGAGGCGCACCCGCGAGCGCGTCAGCGCGCTCGACCCGGTCGACACGCCGGCCTTCGCCCGCTCGCCGCGCTCGAAGGAGGAACGTTCCGCCCGCTCCGCGGCCGCCTCCGCCAGCCCGTACTCGCGCGCCTGCGCCCGCGCCTGCTCGCGCCGCTCCCGGATCTGCTCCCGGCGCCGCTCGCGTGACTGGTCGCCGCGCCCCCGCTCAGTGGTCACGCACGGCCTCCTCGGAATGGAAGTCCGTCTCCCGCCAGTCGTCCGGCAGGAGGTGGTCCAGTACGTCGTCGACGGTGACCGCGCCCAGCAGGGAGCCGCTCTCGTCGACCACGGGCACCGCAACCATGTTGTACGCGGCGAGGTAGCTGGTCACCACCGGGAGCGAGGCATCCGGCCGCAGCGGCGGCAGGTCCGTGTCCACGATAGAGCTGACCAGCGTGAACGGCGGATCGCGCAGCAGCCGCTGGAAGTGCACCGTCCCCAGGTACTTGCCCGTCGGCGTCTCGTCCGGCGGCCGGCACACGTACACCTGCGCGGCCAGCGCCGGCGACAGGTCCGACTGCCGAACGCGGGCCAGCGCGTCCGCGACGGTCGCGTCCGGCCGCAGCACGATCGGCTCGGTGGTCATCAGACCGCCCGCGGTCCGCTCCTCGTACGACATCAGGCGCCGCACGTCGGCCGCGTCGTCCGGCCGCATCAGCGTCAGCAGCCGCTCCTTGTCGTCCTCCGGCAGCTCCGAGAGCAGGTCGGCCGCGTCGTCCGGGTCCATCGCCTCCAGGACGTCGGCGGCGCGCTCCTCCTTCAGCTTGCCGAGGATCTCCACCTGCTCGTCCTCGGGGAGCTCCTCCATGACGTCCGCGAGCCGGTCGTCGTCGAGGGCGTTGGCCACCTCCGCGCGCCGCTTGGGCGTCAGGTGGTGCAGTACGTTCGCCACGTCGGCCGGGCGCATCTGCTCGAAGGTGGCCACCAGGTTCTCGGCGCCCTGCCCGTGCTCCTCCAGCGAGAAGCCCGTCACCGCCGACCACTCCACCGTCAGGGTCTCGCCCCGCCGGCGCAGCGCACCCGACTTGCCCTTGCGTACGAAGATGCGGTCGATCTCCCAGTCCCGGCGGGCCGGAAGCTGCTGGATGGCCACGTCGAGGACGGTGACCTCCTCCTCGTCCGCGACCAGCCGCACCCGGCGGTCCAGCAGCTCGCCGAGGATCAGCCGCTCGGTGGGGCGCTGCTCGAAACGGCGCATGTTGACCACGCCGGTGGTGATGACCTGGCCGGACTCCACGCCCGTCACCCGGGTCATGGGCAGGAAGATGCGGCGGCGGCTGACCACCTCGACCACCAGGCCCAGCAGCCGCGGCGGGCGGCCGCCGACGCGGAGCATCGCGACGAGGTCGCGGACCCGGCCGACCTGGTCGCCGTTGGGATCGAACACGGGCACACCCGACAGATGTGAGACGAAGATCCGCGGGGCGCCTGCAGCCATCCGAGCGCCTCCTGGAGCGTCAGTCATCATCCGTGCCGGCCCTCAGGCTAGCCCGTGGCGCACGAGGGTGCGCTGGTGGGGCGGTCCGCTCAGGTGTCCCCACGCGGGCGCGGCGCGCTCCCTACGGGCGGGTACGCTGCCTGCTGCCCGCAGACGACCGACGAGAGGCACCTGCCCGTGACCGCCTACTTCCCTGCCGCCCGGCTGCGCGGGGCGGCCCTCGCGGGCGTCCTGTGCGCGGGCCTGGCCGTTGCCGGCGCGGGCTGCGGGGCGGACCCCGACGAGGGCACGAACGGGGTCGGCAAGCTCTCCGCCGAGCAGATCGAGAGCAAGGCCAAGGAGGCGGCCACCGCGGCCGACTCGGTGCACCTGTCCGGCAGCCTCGTCAGTGGCGGCAAGTCCTTCACCCTCGACATGCGGCTGAAGTCCGACGGCGGCTCCGGCGAGGTGAAGTCGCAGGACGACACCTTCCAGCTGCTGAGGGTGGGGGAGCAGCTCTACCTCAAGGCGAGCGCCGCGTTCTGGGGCCAGTCCGAGGCCGCGGGCAAGCTCGGCGACAAGTTCGTGAAGGTGCCCGAGGCCGACCCCTCGTACAAGCAGTTCCGCGGTTTCACCGACATGGACGTCCTGCTCGACGGGCTCCTCGGACTCGACGGGAAGCTCGCCAAGGGCGACTACGCCAAGGTCGGGCACATCCGCGCCGTCCAGGTCACGGCCGACGCGGGCAAGGGCGGCAAGCTCTCGGTCTCCCTGGAGGGCAAGCCGTACCCGCTGCTCATGGAGCGCGCGGGCGGCGCCGGCCGGGTGGTCCTCGAAGAGTGGGGCAAGCCCTTCCCGCTCGACCCGCCGGCCCAGGACCAGACGGTGGACTACGGGTCCCAGCTGCCGACCACCAAGGACCAGCAGGACCAGGGCGGCGAATCCAAGCCGTCCGCGTCGCCCAAGAGCTCCGGCGGCCAGGGCGCCTCCCCGGTCAAGCGCTAGCGGTTCCCGCGGCCGGCGGGCGGCCCGCCTTCTTGCGCTTCAGCAGCAGCTTCGGCAGGCCCGCCGGGATCGGCCGGCGGGTCGTCGCCGGCGAGGCCGGCGGCGCCGCGGCCAGCGAACCGGTGGGCAGCTCCGCGCGCACCGACTCCGGCTCCAGGCGCAGCAGCCGGCACTCCCGCGCCCACCGCGCCGTCATCTCCTCCGAGTCGGGCGCGTTCAGCCGCTTGCCCTTGAGCTCGGCGACCGCGGCCTGCCACTGCTCACCGCCGGGTACGAGCTCCCGTACGGTCGCGGTCCACGCGACGAGCCGGCCGCCCTTGTCCTTGCTGCGCACGGTCACCTCGGCGGGCGCCCCGTCCGCCAGACCGGGGAACGGCTGCTCACCGGGCCCGTCGCCCAGCACGTGGGCCGCGCCGTCCACCCAGGCGTGCCACAGCGAGCGGTCGGCCCCGCTGCCGCGGACCCAGATGAGACCGGACTTCTTGGTGGCCTCCTCGACGAGGGCCAGGTCGAGCGCGCTGAGAGTCATGCGCACAGGGTAGGGGGTCCCCCTTGAGCGGCTACAGCCAGCCGTGACGGCGCAGGGCGCGGTGGATCGTCAGGCAGGTCCCGACGATCGTGCACATCACCATCGGATAGCCGTAGCGCCACTGGAGCTCCGGCATGTGCTCGAAGTTCATCCCGTACACGCCGCAGATCATCGTCGGCACGGCGATGATCGCCGCCCAGGAGGTGATCTTGCGCATGTCCTCGTTCTGCGCGACCGTCGCCTGCGCGAGGTTGGCCTGGAGGATCGAGTTCAGCAGCTCGTCGAAGCCGACGACCTGCTCGTGCACGCGCGCCAGGTGGTCCGCGACATCGCGGAAGTACTTCTGGATGGCCGGGTCCACCAGCCGCATCGGCCGCTCGCTGAGCAGCTCCATCGGCCGTAGCAGCGGGGCCACGGCCCGCTTGAACTCCAGCACCTCGCGCTTGAGCTGGTAGATGCGCCCCGCGTCGCCGCCGCGCACGGCGCCCTTGGCGGGGGCGGCGAAGACCTCGCTCTCCACCTCGTCGATGTCGTCCTGCACGGCCGCGGCCACCGCGATGTACCCGTCGACGACATGGTCCGCGATGGAGTGCAGGACGGCGGAGGGGCCGCGCGAGAGCAGTTCGGGGTCGTCCTGGAGGCGGTGGCGCAGGCCCTTGAGGGAACCCTGGCCGCCGTGCCGGACGGTGATGACGAAGTCGGGGCCGGTGAAGCACATCACCTCGCCGGTCTCCACCACCTCGCTGGTGGAGGTCAGTTCGGCGTGCTCGACGTAGTGGATCGTCTTGAAGACGGTGAAGAGGGTCTCGTCGTAGCGCTCCAGCTTCGGCCGCTGGTGCGCGTGCACCGCGTCCTCGACGGCGAGCGGGTGCAGTCCGAAGATGGCGGCGATCCCGGCGAACTCCGCCTCGGTCGGCTCGTGCAGGCCGATCCAGGCGAAGCCGCCGTCCTCGCGGACCTCGCGCATCGCCTCACGGGGCGTCAGACGGGCCGCCCCCGGCCGGCGCGGGTCGCGCCGGCCGTCGCGGTACACGGCGCAGTCCACCACGGCGCTGCTCGCGGACGGGTCGCGGGTGGTGTCGTAGCCGGGCTGTGAGGGGGTGGACCTGCGCAGCGCCGGACGGACGGCGGCACGGAGGTAGGGCAGCATCGACATGGCAGGCTCCTTCGCGCGCACGGCTGCGGACCGTACGGGTGGGAGACCCTCCTGGCTGCGGGCGGGCAGGCCTGGTCAGCCGGAGGGAAGCAGGACGGGAGGGCAAAGTTCTGCCGTCGCTCTTCTACTGATCAGAAGATCACAAGGGGCGCGAATCGCCCGACAGGGAAGTGGAAGAGCGATTGGTACTGCACGATCGACTTCGATCCACTGCAGCCCCACCTCCTCCGGCCGGTCCCCCGTGGAGGACGTCCTGTTGCCGCGGGCCCGCTGCGTGCGGCCCCGGCCAGCTGTCCACATTAACAGCCGACGGATGGTCAAGACCCGCCCTTTACCCGGCTGATACGAGTTCTATGCTCGCTCCATGGCAGAAATTCTGGCTCTCGTCGAGGCCCGGCTGCGCAGCACGTTCGGTGAACCCGACGCCCGCGCCGCCGTCACCTTCCTGGGCACCGACCGCATCGAAGTACTCCGCTTCGCCGAGGGCGACCTCGTGCGGTACGCGACGCTCGGCATGTCCGCGCACCCGATGACCGATCCGACGGCCGTGGTCGCCGACCCGGTGCGCGGACCGCGCGCCGAGCTCGTACTGACCGTACGGGCGGGCCTGGCGGCCACCGACAAGCTGCTGCGACCGCTCGCGGTCCTGGCGGCCTCCCCGATGGTCGAGGGGCTGATCGTGGCCCCGGGAGCCTCGCTCGACGTGGGTGAACCGCTGTGGGACGGGGCGCCGTTCAGCTCCGTGCTCGTGGCGGAACCGGGCGGCCTGGTGGAAGACCTGGAAATGGACGACCCGATGGACCCGGTGCGCTTCCTTCCCCTGCTGCCCATGACCGCCAACGAGGCGGCGTGGAAGCGCGTGCACGGCGCGGCCGCCCTCCAGGAGCGCTGGCTCGCGCGCGGCACGGATCTGCGGGATCCTCTGCGCAATGCGGTCGCCCTGGACTGACCCGTGTCCGGCCCCCCGGACGGGTGATCGCGTCTTGACGGGGCGCCGGGCGGGGAGGAACGTGGCTTCCTATGAGGGGCGAACCGAGTTGCCCGAAGTGCGGTGGCCGGGTCAGGGCGCCCGGGCTTTTCGCCGACTCCTGGCAGTGCGCGGTGCACGGCCCCGTACATCCCTTGCAACCCGTCATCCCGCCGAGCGTCGAAGGCCTGGGCGTCGTCGTGCACCGGGCGCAGGTGCCGGTGTGGATGCCGTGGCCGCTGCCGGTCGGGTGGCTGTTCACCGGGGCCGCGTCGGCCGGTGACGACCGCAGCGGGGGCCGGGCCACGGCCGTCGCCTGCTCGGGGCCGGGACCACTGGGCGGCATCGGAGAACTGCTGCTGGTCGCGGAGGAGCTCGGCGTGGGCCTCGGCGCGCGGTACGCGGGCATCGACGGCCCGGACCCCGGCTCGTACATCGACGTATCGTCGACCCCGCACACCAAGGTGGTCGCGGCGGGCCGCCCGACACCGCTGTGGCACCTCAAGGGAGCCCCCGACGACCGGGCCGTCTTCGCGGGCGAGGCGCGGGGCCTGTGGCTCTGGGCCATCGTCTGGCCGGAACAGACCGGCCTCCTGATGTACGACGAGCTCGTCCTCACCGACCTGCGCGACGCGGGAGCCGAGGTCGAACTCCTCCCCTGCGGCGCGCTGAGCCCGCGCATCCTGAGCCCCACCTAGTGCTGCGGCCGGAAAGGTTCACCGGGGCGCGGCGCCCGGCACGGCACCTCGCCGCGTTGTCGGACCGCGCAAGTACGTCCAGTACGAGACGCGGTCCTCCGCCTTGCGATGCACCGCACCGGACACCGCGACCCGTCAAACCTTCCCGGCCACAGCACTAGCTGCCCCGGCCGGAAAGGTTCACCGGGTCGCACCACTGGCCCGGTTATCCTGGACTGTCCCCCGTTCGAACGAAACACCCTGGAGCTCGGCTGTGCGCATCGACCTGCACACCCACTCCACGGCTTCGGACGGGACCGACAGCCCCGCCGAGCTGGTGCGCCATGCGGCCGCGGCCGGGCTGGACGTCGTCGCGCTGACCGACCACGACACCGTCCGCGGGTACGCCGAGGCGATCGCCGCCGTGCCCGCCGGGCTGACGCTGGTGACCGGCGCGGAGCTGTCCTGCCGCCTCGACGGAGTCGGGCTGCACATGCTCGCGTACCTCTTCGACCCCGACGAGCCCGAACTCGCCCGCGAGCGGGAACTCGTACGGGACGACCGCACCCCCCGTGCCCAGGCCATGGTCGGCAAGCTCCGGGCGCTCGGCGTCGACGTCACCTGGGAGCAGGTGGCACGGATCGCCGGCGACGGCTCCGTGGGCCGCCCGCACATCGCCACCGCGCTCGTCGAGCTCGGGGTCGTCCCCACCGTCTCGGACGCCTTCACCCCCGACTGGCTCGCCGACGGCGGCCGCGCCCACGCGCAGAAGCACGAGCTCGACCCCTTCGACGCCATCCGCCTGGTCAAGGCGGCCGGCGGCGTCACCGTCTTCGCGCACCCGGCCGCCGTCAAGCGCGGCCAGTGCGTGCCCGAGGCGGCGATAGCCGCGCTCGCCGCAGCCGGTCTCGACGGCATCGAGGTCGACCACATGGACCACGACGCCCCCACCCGCGCCCGGCTGCGCGGCCTGGCCGCCGAGCTCGGCCTGCTGACCACCGGCTCCAGCGACTACCACGGCAGCCGCAAGACCTGCCGTCTCGGGGAGTACACGACCGACCCCGAGATCTACGGCGAGATCACGCGCCGCGCCACCGGGGCCTTCCCCATCCCCGGCGCCGGCGGACGCGTCGGCGCCTGAGCGCCGTCCCGACCCGCCCCTTTTCTTCGTAACACCCCTCTCCTGCAAGGCATCACTGTGTTCGATTTCGCCGTCTTCGGATCCCTTTTTCTCACGCTCTTCGTGATCATGGACCCCCCGGGGATCACGCCCATCTTCCTCGCCCTGACCTCCGGCCGCCCGGCCAAGGTGCAGCGCCGCATGGCCTGGCAGGCCGTCTGCGTGGCCTTCGGGGTCATCGCCGTCTTCGGCATCTGCGGTCAGCAGATCCTGGACTACCTGCACGTCTCCGTCCCGGCGCTGATGATCGCGGGCGGTCTGCTGCTCCTGCTCATCGCGCTCGACCTGCTCACCGGCAAGACCGACGAGCCGAAGCAGACCAAGGACGTGAACGTCGCCCTCGTCCCGCTCGGCATGCCCCTGCTGGCCGGGCCCGGCGCGATCGTGTCCGTCATCCTGGCCGTGCAGAAGGCCGACGGGTTCAGCGGTCAGGTCTCCGTCTGGACCGCGATCATCGCCATGCACGTCGTGCTGTGGGTGGTCATGCGGTACTCGCTCGTCATCATCCGGGTCATCAAGGACGGCGGAGTCGTCCTCGTGACCCGGCTGGCCGGCATGATGCTCTCCGCGATCGCCGTCCAGCAGATCATCAACGGTGTGCTCCAGGTCGTCCACACGTCCTGACGCACGCATGCGAACGCCCCCGCGCCGATCGGTGCGGGGGCGTTCGTCGTCGTGTGTCAAGCGTCAGGAGGACGCACTCTCGGCCGGTCGGATCAGAATGCGCTGGCCGACAGACGCGGCCTGCTGCACGATCCGGTTGACGGAGGCCGCGTCCACGACGGTGCTGTCCACGGCAGATCCGTAGACGTCGTCCAGGCGCAGAATCTCGAAGCGCACGGGGCTTCTCCCTTCGTCAGTGTTCTCCTTGCTCAGGGTTAACGAGCTACAAGTCGCAAACATTCCCTACGCTAAGGAAATTTTTTCACTGGCTAACTACTACCGGGGGCAGGAGTCCCAGAACGCCGCCAGCGCGGCGGCCGTCACCGCCGGGGCCTCGGCGTTGGGGGAGTGCTCCGTACCCGCGACGACCACCCTGCCCGCGCCCAGCCGCCGGGCCATCTCGTCCATCAGCGAGACGGGCCACACCGGGTCCGACTCCCCGGACAGCACGAGCTTCGGCAGGTCCGGCGCCGCGAGCGTGAGGTCGTCGATCCGGTCCGGCTCGCTGATCAGCGCCCGGCCGGTGACGATCAGCTGCTCGGGCATGGTGCCCAGCCAGCGCCGCCGCATGAAGGCCCTGAGCTCGGGGGACTCCGGCGGGGCGTCGCGCGGGTCCTGGGAGCGCATCGCGGCCCAGATGGCGGGCATGTCATCGCCCATCGCCTCCAGTGCGGCGATCAGCAGCTTCGTCCGCGCCTGCTGGTCCTCGCAGACGGCGCCGGGACCGGTGCTCATCAGCGTGAGACTCGCGAACGGCCGCGGGTCGCGCACCACGGCCGTTCGTACGATCAGGCCGCCGAGCGAGTGGCCGAGCAGGTGCAGCGGGCCGTCGCCGAGTCCGGCGGCCTGGGCGAGTACGTCGCGGGCCAGCTCCTCCAGGGCGTACGGGGGCTCCTCGCGCGGGCCGGGGCTCTCGTGCTGCCCGCGCCCGTCGACGGCGACCACCCGGTACCCGGCGGCGGCCAACGGCGTTAGGAGGCCGATGAAGTCCTCCTTGCTGCCGGTGTAGCCGGGGACCAGCAGGGCGGTGCCGCGCACCGGCTCACCGGCCTCGTGTACGGCGAACTCGCCGCGGGCGGTGGCCAGGCGGTACGTACGGGCTTCGGGCGGCAGGGTGAGGCGCGGCGGCTTGCTCATGGCGCTCACGTTACTGGCCGGTCAGGGTCCGCGGACAGGCCGATGGCCCGGCCCCCTGGACGGGGAACCGGGCCATCGGCGGTGGTGCGTGCCTGCTGAGCCTTACGCCTCCGGCGCGGCCGCGACCTTGCGGGTCCGGGTGCGCTTCGGCTTGGCGGGAGCCTCCTCGGCCGCCGCGGCGGCCTCGGCGACGACCGGCGCGGCCTCGGCGACCTTGCGGGGCCGGGTGCGGCGGGCCTTGACCGGCTCCACGGGCGGGGCCATCTGGAAGTCCGGCTCCGGGGCGGTCTCGACGACCCTGCGGGTCCGCACGCGCCTCGGCTGGACCGGCGCCTCCTCGGCCACGACGACCGGGGTGGGGGCCACGACGGCCTCGGCGACGGCGGCCTTGCGGGTCCGGGTGCGCTTCGGCTTGGCCGGAGCCTCCTCGGCGACCGGGGCCTGGGCCGGAACCGCGAGCGGGGCGGCGACGGCGGCGGGCGCCTCGACCACGGCCGACTCGACCACGGCCGACTCCGCCACCGCGGCGGCGGCAGCAGCGGCGCCGGCGGACACGCGGGTCCGGCGACGGCGCGGCTTGCGCGCCTCGTCGGCGTCCGGAGCCTCGGGGGCCTCGGTCACGGGGGTCACCGGCAGCACGGCGGTCTCGGAGCCCAGCTCCGAACCGCCCCGCGTACGGCGGCGCTGACGCGGCGTACGGGTACGGGCCGGACGGTCCTCGACCACCGCGGCAGCGGCGGGGGCGGCCGGGCCGCGACCGCCACGGCCACCGCGGCCGCCGGTCTCGCCCAGGTCTTCCAGGTCCTCGGCCTTCAGGCCGGCCCGCGTGCGCTCGGCGCGCGGCAGGACGCCCTTGGTGCCGGCCGGGATGTTCATCTGCTCGAACAGGTGCGGGGACGTGGAGTACGTCTCGACCGGGTCGTGGAAGTCCAGCTCCAGCGCCTTGTTGATCAGCTGCCAGCGCGGGATGTCGTCCCAGTCGACCAGGGTGACGGCGATGCCCTTGTTGCCCGCGCGGCCGGTACGGCCCACGCGGTGCAGGAAGGTCTTCTCGTCCTCCGGCGTCTGGTAGTTGATGACGTGGGTGACACCCTCGACATCGATGCCGCGCGCGGCGACGTCGGTGCAGACCAGCACGTCGACCTTGCCGTTGCGGAACGCGCGCAGCGCCTGCTCGCGCGCACCCTGGCCCAGGTCGCCGTGGACGGCGCCGGAGGCGAAGCCGCGCTTTTCGAGCTGCTCGGCGATGTCGGCCGCCGTGCGCTTGGTACGGCAGAAGATCATGGCCAGTCCGCGGCCCTCGGCCTGCAGGATGCGGGAGACGAGCTCCGGCTTGTCCATGTTGTGCGCGCGGAAGACGTGCTGCGTGGTGTTGGCGACCGTGGCGCCCTCGCCGTCCTCGGAGACGGCGCGGATGTGGGTCGGCTGCGTCATGTAGCGGCGGGCCAGGCCGATGACCGCGCCCGGCATGGTCGCCGAGAACAGCATCGTCTGACGCTTCGCCGGCAGGTAGTTCATGATCTTCTCGACGTCGGGCAGGAAGCCCAGGTCGAGCATCTCGTCGGCCTCGTCCAGGACGAGCGCCTTGACGTGGGAGAGGTCGAGCTTCTTCTGCCCGGCCAGGTCGAGCAGGCGGCCCGGGGTGCCGACGATGATGTCGACGCCCTTCTTGAGCGCCTCGACCTGGGGCTCGTACGCACGGCCGCCGTATATGGCGAGGACGCGGACGTTACGGACCTTGCCTGCGGTCAGGAGGTCGTTGGTCACCTGGGTGCACAGCTCGCGGGTCGGAACCACCACGAGGGCCTGCGGGGCGTTGGTCAGCTGCTCGGGCGTGGCCCGGCCGGCCTCGACGTCCGCGGGGACGACAACGCGCTCCAGCAGGGGAAGGCCGAAGCCCAGCGTCTTGCCGGTACCGGTCTTCGCCTGGCCGATGACGTCCGTGCCGGAAAGGGCGACGGGGAGGGTCATCTCCTGGATCGGGAAGGGGGACACAATGCCGATGGCCTCGAGGGCTTCGGCCGTCTCGGGAAAGATCCCGAGGTCTCGGAACGTAGTCAGGGTGCTGCCTCTTCTGTGAGACGCGGCGCGAGGCGGCGAAGGGGGGTCGTACCGTGCCTGGCTTGCAGTACTGCGACGTACGTACAAAGCTGCGCGGGACCACGAGCCTTCGCTCAAGCGCTTGTGCCGCTGAGGGGGCCCCTCGTGGGAGGCGGTACGCATGAACGTACGCTTCACACCGAGGGCGGTCGGGTTGGAGCCGATCGGGCCACCGACCGGGCATCCTCATTCGGATGGCCCGCCGAGTGTTCGGCAGGCGCATTACCACTGTACCCCCAAATCGCGCAGGTGTGTCGGGTGAATTCACCAGGTAGGCGCGTTTAGGTGGACTGACCAGGTGGTTCGTGATGCCTTTTGGCGAGCTATTGTGCGGAGCATGTCGACCGTAGAAAACGCATCGCCCGCCGACGACAGCGCCCCCGCCGAGGCGGCCGGCATCGCCGCCCAGGACTGGGCCACCGCCTCCGCCTCGCCCCAGTACCGGGCCGCCGTGGTGGACCTGCTCGGCGCGCTGGCGTACGGAGAGCTCGCGGCCTTCGAGCGCCTCGCGGAGGACGCGAAGCTGGCGCCCACCCTCGACGACAAGGCCGCGCTCGCGAAGATGGCCTCCGCCGAGTTCCACCACTTCGAGCGGCTGCGCGACCAGCTCGCGGCGATCGACGCCGAGCCCACCGCCGCCATGGAGCCCTTCGCCAAGGGCGTCGACGACTTCCACCGCCAGACCGCGCCGTCGGACTGGCTGGAGGGCCTGGTCAAGGCGTACGTCGGCGACTCCATCGCCAGCGACTTCTACCGCGAGGTCGCCACCCACCTCGACACCGACACCCGCGCGCTCGTCGTCAGCGTGCTGGACGACACGGGCCACGGCGGCTTCGCCGTGGAGAAGGTCCGCGCCGCCATCGAGGCCGACCCGCGCTGCGGCGGCCGGCTCGCGCTGTGGGCCCGCCGGCTGATGGGCGAGGCGCTCTCGCAGGCCCAGCGCGTGGTCGCCGAGCGCGACGCGCTCTCCACCATGCTGGTCGGCGGCGTCGACGGCATGGCGGCGGGCTTCGACCTCGCGGCCGTCGGCGAGATGTTCGCCCGCATCACCAAGGCCCACACCAAGCGCATGGCCGCGCTGGGCCTGGCGGCCTAGGGTTTCTCGGCGCTGGTGCGCCGGCCCGTACGTCGGCCCCGGCCGCGGAAGCCACCGCGCCGGGGCCGAGGCGTATCCGGAGGGCCATCAGCCCCGCGTCGGAAGCGAAAACGGAGTCCGGGGGGACGGCCTCCCGGTGCGACCGCCCGGGCGCAGCAGCAGCGACAGGACCACCGCCGCCACCAGCAGCCCGCCGCCGAAGGTCGCGAAGACGGTGTTGTGCCCCGGGCCCAGCGCGGTGTGCGTCAGGTAGGCCCCGAAAAGCGCCCCCAGCGTCCCGCTGACCAGCACCACTCTCGGGGAAGGCAGCCGCTGCGGGAGCGCTCGCACGGCCGCTCCTGAAAGGGCGAGGCCCAGCAGGGCAGAGCCGAGCGCTTCGATCAGCAGCATGGGGTTCCTCCCATACGTCGGGGCAAACCGGGTCACTGCGGTCCTACCCGAAGCGGAGGAATGAGAAACGGCCCGGCGGGATCAACCACCGGGCCGTTCTCTTCAGTTCTCGAAGCTGCTCAGAGCGCGCCGAAACCGACCTTGCGCGCGCTGGGCTCGCCCAGGTCCACGTACGACAGGCGGTCGGACGGCACCAGGACCTTGCGGCCCTTGACGTCGGTGAGGCTCAGAAGCGGCGCCTTGCCGGACAGAGCGGCGGCGACGATGGTCTCCAGCTCCTCGGCGCTCAGGTCGCTCTCCAGAACGATCTCCCGGGGTGCGTGCTGCACGCCGATCTTGACCTCCACGGCCTTGTCCCTCCGACGGTCCGGTTCGCGCGATCAGCCGCGCCGTTACCCGGTCCACATTAGCCCGGACAGAGGACGTGTCCGCCGCATGGCGGACACGCTCGCAGCGAACAGCACCGCTCAGTGGCCGGTCAACGGCCGGTCGGCAGCCGCTCGGCGCCGCCTCAGACGTCCGTCGGGTGCAGCGGGAAACCGGCGATACCGCGCCATGCCAGCGAGGTCAGCAGTCCCACCGCGGTGTCCCGCGCGACCGGGCTCTCGCTGGAGAGCCAGTACCGGGCCACGACCTGCGAGACGCCGCCCAGGCCCACGGCCAGCAGCATCGACTCGTCCTTCGACAGGCCGGTGTCCTCGGCGATGACGTCGGAGATGGCCTCGGCGCACTGGAGCGACACCCGGTCCACGCGCTCGCGCACGGCCGGCTCGTTCGTCAGGTCGGACTCGAAGACCAGCCGGAAGGCGCCCCCCTCGTCCTCCACGTACGCGAAGTAGGCGTCCATCGTCGCCGCCACGCGCAGCTTGTTGTCGGTCGTCGACGCCAGCGCGGTGCGCACGGCGAGCAGCAGGGCCTCGCAGTGCTGGTCCAGGAGTGCCAGGTAGAGGTCGAGCTTCCCCGGGAAGTGCTGGTACAGCACCGGCTTGCTGACCCCGGCGCGCTCGGCGATGTCGTCCATCGCGGCAGCGTGGTAACCCTGCGCGACGAAGACTTCCTGGGCCGCGCCCAGCAGCTGGTTGCGCCGGGCCCGGCGCGGCAGTCGCGTGCCCCGCGGACGCGCTGCCTCGGTCTGCTCGATGGCTGTCACGCCGCCTCCCACTTTCTCTAAGAACACAGTGCGCTCTGCGCCGCGCCGCCATCGTACTTTTCGGTAACCGAATCTGGAGGGTTCAAGCCGAGTTTTCTCGCGGTACGGACCGGTCGGAGACGCTGGTCAAGGGGTGGTCAGCGGTAGTCGTCCTCGTCCAGGGGCACCACCCGGGCCTGCTCGGCGGCGTCGCCGTCCGCGGCCTCGCCCCGCTCCGGTGCGGCGACCTGGTCGTCCTCGTTCGGCTGCAGCTCGATCCGCTGCTCGGCCGCGTCCGCCTCGGGTGCCTCGACGTCGGGCGCCTCCCCGAGCTGTTCCTGGAAGGTTTCCGGTTCTGCGGGGTCGACGGTCATGGGGCTCCCCTTCTCTCACTACGAGCGTAGGAGGATCGCGGATACCCCGCCAGGCGGGTCCGCATGCACCCGTGTCGCCACTGTGACGGCGAACACAAGGGTCCGGACGTGATCGTCTCGTAACATTGCCCCATGTCTTCGACCGAGCTTCCGGGTGTGCGGTCCACCGCCGAGCCGTCCTCCCAGGTGGGAGCCGTCCGGATGGCCGAGGGTGAGCAGCTGCGCACCGACCGGCTCCCCGGACTCGACCTGAACGTCCGGGTGCGCACCCCGCTCCGTGCCGGTCTGCCGCCGGCACTGTTCGTACACGGGCTCGGCGGGTCCTCGCAGAACTGGTCCGCGCTCATGGCGCGCCTCGCCGACACCGTCGACGGGGAGGCCTTGGACCTGCCGGGCTTCGGCTGGTCCCGGCCGCCCGCCGACCGGGACTACTCCGTCACCGGGCTCGCCCGCGCGGTCATCCGGCACCTCGACGCCGCCGACCGCGGGCCGGTGCACCTGTTCGGCAACTCCCTCGGCGGCGCCGTCTCCACCCGGGTCGCGGCCGTCCGGCCCGACCTGGTGCGGACCCTCACCCTGATCTCGCCCGCCCTGCCCGAGCTGCGCGTACAGAGGTCGGCCGTGCCGACCGCGCTGCTCGCGGTGCCCGGGGTGGCCGCCCTGTTCAGCCGCCTCACCCGGGACCTGACCGCCGAGCAGCGCACCCGGGGGGTGATGGGCCTCTGTTACGGGGACCCCTCCCAGGTGACGCCCGAGGCCTTCGCGCACGCGGTCGAGGAGATGGAGCGGCGCCTGGCCCTGCCGTATTTCTGGGAGGCGCTGACCCGCTCCTCGCGCGGCATCGTCGACGCGTACACCCTCGGCGGGCAGCACGGACTGTGGCGCCAGGCGCAGCGTGTGCTCGCCCCCACGTTGTTGGTCTACGGTGGCCGGGACCAACTGGTCTCGTACCGTATGGCCCGCAAGGCCGCGGCGGCCTTCCGGGGTTCGCGGCTGCTGTGCCTGCCCGAGGCCGGGCACGTGGCGATGATGGAGCACCCCGAGGTGGTCGCGACCGCCTTCCGGGGGCTGCTCGACGACGAAGACGGCAAGGGCTGAGGACGACCGTGGGACGACATAGTCGTAAGGACCCCGCCCCTGCGCCGGCGCCTGCCCCGGCCCCCGCGCCCGCCCCGGCGCCGGTCTTCCCGGACGGGGAACCCCGCGCGCGGCAGCGCCCCGAACCCACCGTCACCCACCAGGGATACGTGCCTCCGGCGCGCGTCGCGTACGGCGCGCGCGCAGGCCACCCCGAGCACCGCGAGCCCGGCGGCGCCTGGGGCGCCGGGGCCGCAGCCGGGGCGGGCGCCGGGACCGCAGCCAGGTACGGGGACTGGCGCGGAGTGCCGCGCGACACCGACACCCCGGCCTTCGGCACCCCCGCGGTCGGCTTCCCGCAGGTCACCCTGGACCCGCCGCCGTCCGCCCCGCCGGCCCCGCCGACGCCGACGCCCGCGTCCGACGCCGTCACCTCCACCGGCTCGCACCGCCGGATCCCCGCGCCCCGCAAGCCCGCCGACGCCCCCGCCGCGGAGCGGCCCGGCTCCGGCCGGGGCACCAAGGTCCGCACGTACACCGGCATGGCCGCTGCGGCCGTCACCACGGTGTTCGCCGTCGTCGTCGCCGGCCACGTGGCCGGCGAGGGCGACTCCGCCAAGGCCGACGCGCACGCCGCCGACGACGGCCGGGCCCGCTCCGCCAAGGGCCAGGCCGCCGCCTCCCGCTCCGACGGCCGCGCCACCCCGGACCCGTCGGTCGTCCAGGGCGCCCCGGCCGCGCCCGAGATGACGTACGAGCAGCGGATGGCGCAGCAGCTCCCGATCGACGAGAAGCTGAAGGGGCCGGGCACCTTCGACACCGTCCCCGGAGTGGCCCCGTCGCCCGGCAAGGGCAAGGTGATCCGCTACCGCGTCGACGTGGAGCAGGGGCTCGGCCTGGACGGGCAGCTGTTCGCGGAGGCCGTCCACCGCACCCTCAACGACGACCGCAGCTGGGGCCACGGCGGCACGAAGTCCTTCGAGCGGGTGCCGGGCGGCGAGGCTGACTTCGTCATCACCCTCGCCAGTCCCGGGACCACCGGCGTCTGGTGTGCCAAGTCCGGGCTGGACACCACCGTCGACAACGTGTCCTGCGACTCGGCGTCCACCGACCGGGTGATGATCAACGCGTACCGCTGGGCACAGGGTTCCCCCACGTACGGGGCGGACCAGATGCTCGCCTACCGCCAGATGCTCATCAACCACGAGGTCGGGCACCGGCTCGGCCACGGCCACGTGAACTGCCGGACGCCGGGTGCGCTCGCGCCGATCATGCAGCAGCAGACGAAGTCCCTCGACATCGGCGGGATCCAGTGCAAGCCCAACCCCTGGGTCTTTCCGGGCAGTTGACGGGAGGGCCGGGACCGACGTTGACAATCCGTCCGATCATCGGCAATGGTTCTCCGCATGTCGCACCACCACACCATGATTGCGAGCGCCGCCATCGAGCTGGCGCTGCTTGGTGTGACCGCGCACAGCGTGGCCGACATTCTTTGTCGCTGACGCCTGCCCGACAGCGCCGCGACCTCCGCCTTCTCCGCGTTCCGCGCCGCGTCCGGGTGTACGTGTGCCCGCAGGCGCGGCTTCTCCCGTTCGGTGCCCTTTCGGCTCCGTGACCGATCGCTGCCCCTCGCGTGGCCTTTCTTCTTCCTTCACGCCGAGAGGTCATTTTCCGATGTTCCGTCAGTCCCACACATCGCGCCGCGTGGCCGCGGTCGCCGTCAGCCTCGTACTGGCCGGGGGCGCCGCGGCATGCGGGCCCAAGGACGGCGCGGACCAGGCGGGCGACAAGCCCGGCGGCGCCGCCGGGGGCGCGCCGCAGAAGGGCGGCCTCCTCACCGTCCTCAACTCCGAGCCGCAGGAGGACTTCGACCCCGCGCGGCTCTACACCTCGGGCGGCGGAAACGTTCCCTCGCTGGTCTTCCGCACACTGACCACCCGCAACCGCGAAGCCGGCGCGGCCGGCACCAAGGTCGTGCCCGACCTCGCCACCGACATCGGCAGGCCCAACGCCGACGCCACCGAGTGGACGTACACGCTCAAGGACGGCCTGAAGTACGAGGACGGCACCCCGATCACCACCGCCGACATCAAGTACGGCATCGAGCGGTCCTTCGCCGCCGAGCTGTCGGGCGGCGCCCCCTACCTGCGGGACTGGCTGGTCGGCGGGGAGACCTACGAGGGCCCGTACAAGGACGGCGGCAAGGGGCTCGACTCGATCGTGGTGCCCGACACGAAGACGATCACCTTCAAACTGCGCAAGCCGGAGGGCGACTTCCCCTTCGTCGCCACCCAGACGCAGTTCGCGCCCGTCCCCAAGGCCAAGGACACCGGCGTCAAGTACGAGGAGCACCCGGTCTCCTCCGGCCCGTACAAGGTCCAGAAGAACGAGAACGACGGCGAGCACCTCACCCTGGAGCGCAACGAGCACTGGGACCCGAAGACCGACGAGGAGCGGAAGGCCTACCCGGACCGGATCGACGTCCGCGCCGGCCTCGACTCCGCGGTCGTCAACCAGCGCCTGACCACCAGCTCCGGCCCCGACGCGGCCGCCATCACCACCGACACCAACCTCGGCCCCGCCGAGCTCGCCCAGATCGGCGCCAACGCCGACAGTGAGCTCGCCTCCCGCGTCGGCACCGGCCACTTCGGCTACGTCAACTACCTCGCCTTCAACCCGAAGGTGGCCCCCTTCGACAACCCGAAGGTCCGCCAGGCCATCTCCTACGCCGTCAACCGCACCAGCGTGGTCAACGCGGCCGGCGGCTCCGCGCTGGCCGAGCCCGCCACCACCTTCCTGCCCGAGCACCAGGCCTTCGGCTTCACCCCGTACGACCACTTCCCGGCGGGCAAGACCGGCGACCCGGCCAAGGCCAAGGAGGTGCTGAAGGAGGCCGGCTACCCGGACGGCCTCACCATCACCCTGACCCACTCCAACGCGCAGAACCGCCAGACCAGCCCCGAGGTCGCCACCGCCGTGCAGCAGGCGCTCGCCGCCGCCGGGATCACGGTCAAGCTGGAGGGCCTGGAGAACAACGCCTTCAACGAGAAGCGCTGGGACGCCAAGAACACCCCCGGCTTCTTCCTCTCCCGCTGGGGCGCCGACTGGCCCTCCGGCGGCCCCTTCCTCGCGCCGATCTTCGACGGCCGCCAGATCGTCGCCAACGGCTCCAACTACAACCACGCGCAGCTCGACGACCCGGCCGTGAACGCCGAGATCGACGAGATCGCCAAGCTGACCGACCTCGCGGCGGCCGGCAAGCGCTGGGGCGCCCTCGACAAGAAGATCGGGGAGCAGGCACTGGACGTGCCCCTCTTCCACCCGGTCTACAAGCGGCTCGTCGGCAAGGACGTCAAGAACGTCGTCATCAGCGACTGGACCGGCGTCCTCGACATCTCGCAGGTCTCCGTCAAGTGAGCGTCCTCATAGACCGGCCCGACACGTCGGCGCCCGCGCCCGGGACCCCCGTCCCGGGCG
>NZ_JBHWVJ010000070.1:0-40868 GCF_042736725.1 Streptomyces sp. NPDC060028
GGCCGGACCCTCGGTACGGGGGTCCGGCCGCCGCTGTTCGCGCCTTGTCAGTCGTTCATGGGACGCTCGTAGGCATGAGTCCACAGGAGCAGCACGGCAACAGCAGGGGGTACTCCGTCCCGACCGGGCGGCCGTACGCCCTCAAGGAGCTGCAGGCTGCCCTGGGCAGCCTCGGCGACCACCTCAAGGAGCTCTACGACGGCGCCCTGCCCGCCGAGTACGAAGCCGTCGCCGACGCCCTGTACACCGCCTTCCAGACCGCGGCCGGGCTCGCCCCCGCCAAGAGCTACACCGGCTGCCCCGAGCACCCCAACGGCGCCCTCGACCCCGAGGCGCCCGACGGCTGGGGCCGCTGCCTCATCTGCAACGACCGGCGACGCCTCGGACTGCGCGCCCAGGGCGCCCGGGCGGCCGCCGCGGCCCCGCCCGCCGCGGAGCAGCGCCGGCTCGGCTACCCCGTACCGGAGCCCCCGTACACGCTCCAGGCCCTGCGCGCGTGCGTGCGTACGGTCGAGGACCGCCGCTTCCACCTCGGCTTCTCCTCGCCGGCCGAAGAGTTCGTACAGATAGCGGACGACCTGCACCGCGCCTTCATCGTCGCCCGCGAACTGTCCCGGCCGCGCAACGCCTCGGGATGCTCCGAGCACCCCGGTGCGCCCATCGACCCGGACGCACCGCCGGGCGAGGCCTGTATCTTCTGCGCCGGACGCAAGAGACGGGCGCAGCGCTCCGCACAGACCCCGGAGATGCTCCCGCGCATCCGTCGGGGCGAGCGCAGGCAGCTGCAGCGCCGATTCGAGCGACCGCCGGGCTGAGGAAGGCACCGGGATTAGGGGCCACGCCGCCCGAACCCCTGCCCTTTCGGCGATCCGCAACTGTCCGGCCATGACGAACACGACCGTCGTTAAGGTGAACCACATGAGCTCTCCCGCCGCCCGCTTCGACCGCGGCCACACCGACGATCTGATGACCTTCCTGACGGCCAGTCCGTCGCCGTACCACGCCGTGGCCAACGCGGCGGAGCGGCTGGAGAAGGCAGGTTTCAGGCAGCTGTCGGAAACGGACGCATGGGATGCGGGCACGGGGGGCAAATTCGTGCTCCGCGGCGGCGCCCTGATCGCGTGGTACGTGCCGCAGGGCGCGGCCGCGCACACTCCCTTCCGGATCATCGGCGCGCACACCGACTCCCCCAACCTGCGCGTCAAGCCGCTGCCTGACACGGGCTCGCAGGGCTGGCGGCAGATCGCGGTCGAGATCTACGGCGGCACCCTGCTCAACACCTGGCTGGACCGGGACCTGGGCCTGGCCGGGCGGCTGACCCTGCGGGACGGCAGCGAACGCCTCGTCAACATCGATCGCGCCCTGCTGCGCGTTCCCCAACTGGCCGTGCACCTGGACCGGTCGGTCAACACCGACGGCCTCAAGCTGGACAAGCAGCGGCACATGCAGCCCATCTGGGGTCTGGGCGAGGTCCAGGAAGGCGACCTGATCGCGTTCCTGGAGGAGGAAGAGGGCCTGGAACAGGGCTCGGTGGCGGGCTGGGACCTGATGGTCCACTCGATCGAGCCGCCGTCCTACCTCGGCCGCGACCGCGAACTGCTCGCCGGCCCGCGCATGGACAACCTGCTGTCCGTGCACGCGGGCGTCGCGGCGCTCGCGGCGGTCTCCACCTCCGACAAGCTGGACCACATCCCGGTGCTGGCCGCCTTCGACCACGAGGAGAACGGCTCCCAGTCGGACACCGGCGCGGACGGCCCCCTGCTGGGCAACGTGCTGGAACGTTCAGTCTTCTCGCGCGGCGGCTCGTACGAGGACCGCGCGCGGGCCTTCGCCGGCACCATCTGTCTCTCCTCGGACACCGGCCACGCCGTGCACCCCAACTACGCGGAGCGCCACGACCCCTCGCACCACCCGCGCGCCAACGGCGGCCCGATCCTGAAGGTCAACGTCAACCAGCGGTACGCGACCGACGGCAGCGGGCGCGCGGTGTTCGCGAGCGCCTGCGAGCGGGCCGGCGTGCCGTGGCAGACCTTCGTCTCCAACAACTCCATGCCGTGCGGCACGACGATCGGCCCGATCACGGCCGCCCGGCACGGCATCCAGACCGTGGACATCGGCGTCGCGATCCTCTCGATGCACAGCGCCCGTGAACTGTGCGGCGCGGACGACCCGTTCCTCCTGGCGAACGCGCTGGTCTCGTTCCTGGAGGGCTGACGCGCGACACCGGGCCCCGCCCTCCCTGGGCGGGGCCCGGCGCGTTCGGCTACGCGGCGTCCAGGCCGGCGAGGACGAGCGGGAGCCGGGTGGCGCCGCCCGCGGCCACGGTCACGGGAACACCCCAGTCCTGCTGGTGGACGTGGCAGGCCGGGTACTCGTTCTCTGGGTCGTCGTCGCACGAGGCGGCCATCGCCGAGACGTGCAGCACGCCCTCGGTCACCCCGTCGGCGAGCACCAGCTCGCGGAAGAGGTCGGTCCCGGCGCCCTCCCCCGCCGCCAGCAGCTCGGGCGGGGTCGAGGAGACCAGCAGCCGCGTCGAGGGCCCGTACCGGGTGTCGAGCTTCTGCCCGCTCGGGGCCTGGAAGACCACGTCGAGGCGGAGCGTGCCCGGGGCGACCTCGGTGGCGGCGCGCTGCGTGCGGTGGGCGACCGCGTCGACCCGTACCGCCTCTTCCGGCAGTCGCAGCCGGGTCAGCCGGTGCCGGGCGGACTCGACGACCACGATGTCCTCGCCGACCAGCACGGCGGCGCTGGGCTCGCGCAGATCGGTCGCGAGGGTGGAGACCTGCCCCGTGGCGGGGTCGAAGCGGCGCAGCGCGTGGTTGTACGTGTCACACACCGCGACCGAGCCGTCCGGCAGGGCGGTGACCCCGAGCGGGTGCTGGAGCAGCGCCTGGGCCGCGTCCCCGTCGCGGTGGCCGAAGTCGAACAGGCCGGTGCCGACGGCGGAGGTGACGGCGTACCCGGCGTCGGTGCGGTGGACGTAGCGCAGGGCGCTGGTCTCGGAGTCCGCGATCCACAGCCGGTCCTCGGTGGCCGCGAGCCCGGACGGCTGCGCGAACCAGGCCTCGGCGGCGGGGCCGTCGAGCAGGCCCTCGTTGGTCGTCCCGGCGGCCACCTCGACGGTGCGCGCCTGCGGGTCGTACGTCCACAGCTGGTGCACGCCCGCCATGGCGATCCAGACCCGGCCCTGCCACCAGGCCACGTCCCACGGCGAGGACAGGTCCACCTCCAGGGCCGGCCCGGAGGTCGGCGAGCCCTGCCACCACTGGCGGCCGGTGCCGGCGACGGTCTCGACGGTGCCGGTGGCGGGGTCGAAGACGCGCAGCGCGTGGTTGACCGTGTCCGCGACCACGACCCTGCCGTCAGGGAGCAGCGCCAGGCCCTGCGGCTCGCTGAAGCCGTCGGCGCCGAAGCCGCGCTCACCGCTGCCGATGCGGCGTACGACGCTCTCCCCGTCCGGGGCCAGCTCCACGAGCTGGTGGCGGGTGGAGTCGGACACCAGGAGGTTCCCGGACGGCAGCACGACCGCCTTCCCGGGGAACCGCAGGTCGCCGGCCACCGGCTCGGGAGCCACGTACGGCCCGTCCCCGCGGCGCAGCGTCCCCTTGGCCTCGTGCTCGGCCTCCAGCTCCTCCACGAGCCGCGCGATGGCGTGCGCATGCCCCTCGCCGGCGTGCTGCGCGACGATGTACCCCTCGGGGTCGATCACGACGAGCGTGGGCCACGCCCGCACGGCGTACTGCTTCCAGGTCGCGAGCTCCGGATCGTCGAGCACCGGGTGGTGCACCTCGTACCGCTCGACGGCATCGACGACGGCCGCGTGCTCGGCCTCGTGCACGAACTTCGGCGAATGCACCCCGATGATCACGACGGTGTCGCGGTGCTTCTCCTCCAGCTCCCGCAGCTCGTCGAGGACGTGCAGGCAGTTGACGCAGCAGAAGGTCCAAAAATCGAGGATCACGATCCGTCCTCGCAGGTCAGCGAGGGTGTACGGCTTGCCACCGGTATTGAGCCAGCCCCCCTTGCCGATCAGCTCGGGAGCACGGACACGGGCGCGACGGGGTGCGGGCGCGGCAGAATTCATGCGACAAGGGTGCCACTCCCCGGCATATGCACCCGCAGGGGTGATGACCGGTCGAGGACTCCGTGGGAGCCTGGCCGCAGGCAGCCAAGGAGGCGTCCGCACATGACGACCGCGCACGACTACGGCGAGGGCATCGATCCCGAGCACGCCCTGAAGTACGCCATCCAGCACCACAGCGGAGACCGCACCGAAATCATCGAAGGGGTCATTGACACCGTGACGCCGAGCTGGGATCACGAACGGGCTGCCAAGCTCGTACGGCGCCAGATCGAAGCCCGGGTGGACGCCCTCGGCTGCGTGGAAGGCTCGGGAAACCTGGATTTGCCCGGATCGTCGAACTGGTACGTACCCGACATCGCTGTCGTCCCCGAGCAACTGGCCCACGGCGGGGGGGCCCTGGTACCCGATCAGACTCTGCTGATCGTCGAGGTGACCTCAGAGTCCAACGCCGAGACCGACCGTGTCGTCAAGCGCAAGCGGTACGCCGAGTACGGCGCACCGCTGTACCTGCTCGTCGACAGGGTGGAGAAGACCGTCACACTGTTCGCCGGGCCGGGACGACTCGGCTATACGAAGGTCGACGGGCCGCACTCGTACGGGACTCCGGTCCACCTGCCGGCCCCGTTCAATCTCGATCTCGACACCAGCGGGCTCTAGTCGAAGAGGGCGCTCAGGCGGGGGAGGCGGGGGGCGGTGCGGGACGTGTCGTCGAAGTCGAAGTCCCAGGACGGGTCCAGGGGTGGGTAGCTGATCGTGAAGGAGTCCGACGGGAGTTCACGGCCCGTAGCGGATTCGTAGGCCTGCCAGGCTATGGAGAGGGCCTCCTCGTCCCACAGCTCCAGGCCCTGCTCCGCGGCCTCGCGGACCGCGGGATGGGCGGCCAGGGAGTCCGGGTCGCCGATGGCGGCGGTGAAGGCCGCCTCGCCCTGGGTCAGGAGCCAGCCGCGGAAGTAGTCGAAGCCGTCGTCCGAGCAGCCGCCGTTGATCAGGTAGGCCGCGGCCCAGAGCGGGGCGCGGTAGGACTGCGCCAGCAGATCCCACAGCACCTGCTGCGCCGCGGCTATCTCGGCGGCCGGCCGCCCCGCGAGCAACTGCGCCGCCCGCGCCGCCACCTGGTCCGGCGCCGCGTCCGCGCGGGCCGTCTCGATCAGCTTCCAGAACGTCTGCTTGTCCATGCGCAGAGCCTGGCATCCGCCTCTGACATCGGAGGTCAGGAGTTCAGGAAGGAGTGGAGGGATTGTGTGAGGGACTCGATGAAACGGTCCTGCACCTCCGCCGGGAGGAGGTCCAGCGAGAGGTACGGGTTCAGGTCCTCCAGCTCCACCAGGAGCAGCTCCCCCGACGCCGCCCGGCAGGCGTCCACGCGCTGGATGCCGTGGTCGAGGGTGTTCCAGTCGACGAAGGCCCGGGCGAAGGCCAGGTCCGCCGCCGAGGGTTCGTACGGGGTCAGATCCCAGCGCCGCGCCGGGTCCGGGGCGTACAGGGCGTACTGGAAGGTGTGGTCCACGAAGTAGAAGGACACCTCGTACGCGAAGTCGATGCGCGGCTGGATGAGCATCTCGCCCGGCGCCGCGGACGGGTTCGCGGTGAAGATCAGGCCGATGGAGTCCGCGCCCTGCTTGGGCTTCACCGCGTACGAGGGCACGTCCGGCAGCAGCGCCAGCCGCGCCGGGTCGTCGATCGTCGGGATCACCGGGTAGCCGGCCTGCGTCAGGTCGAGGAGGTACTGCTTGCCCGCCATGTCGCCGCGGCCCGTGAGCGGGTTGTACACGCGGGTCCCGGCGGCCAGCGCGGCCGCGCGGAAGGCGTCGTACGCCTCCTGGTAGTGCAGGACCGGCCCGCTGTTGCGGACCACGACCGCGTCGAAGCCGGGCATCAGGGCCTGTGCGTCCAGCGGATGGCACAGCGCCAGGTCGAAGTGCGCCCGCAGCCGCGAGGTGAGGAACACGTCCTCGTCGCAGTAACGGCGGCCGCGCGCCGGGTACGCCAGGTCGGTCACGTAGAGCAGAGGCATGAGGGCAACCTATCGCGGGCAGCGATCACGGCATGAAATACCTGGTTCGGGACAAAGCGCTGACCGTCGGGGACGACTACCGGATCGAGGACGAGGACGGCCGGCACGCCTTCCTCGTGGACGGGAAGGCGCTGCGCGTCCGGGACACCTTGGAGCTGAAGGACCCCGACGGCCGGATCCTGATCACGCTTCGGGAGAAGATCTTCGCCTTCCGCGACGCGATGACGCTGGAACGGGACGACCGGCGGCTCGCGGTGATCCGCCGCAAGCGCTTCTCGCTGCTGCGCAACCACTTCCTCGTCACCCTGGTCGAGGGCACCGAGCTCGACATCAGCGGCCGGATCCTGGACCGGGAGTTCAAGGTCGAGTACGACGGGGAGCTGCTCGCCCTGATCTCCCGCCAGTGGTACCGGATCCGCGAGACGTACGCCGTGGACGTGATCCGGGAGGACGCGGACGCGGCGCTGCTGATCGCCGTGGCCGTCTGCGTGATCAGGATGGCCGAAAAGGAGCGCGGGGAAGACGTTTAGGCGCGGCCCTGCCCCAGGCGGCGGTCCTTCAGGGCCGGGAACTGCTCGCGTGTCTCGGCGACCTTCGCCGGGTCCAGCTCCACCGTGAGCACGTCCTCCCCCGGGCCCGCCTCCGCCAGCACCTCGCCCCACGGGTCCACCACCAGGCTGTGCCCGGCCTGTTCGACGCCCGCATGGGCGCCGGCCGTCGCACAGGCGAGGACGTAGGACTGGTCCTCGACCGCGCGGGCCCGGTTCAGCAGGGTCCAGTGGGCCCGGCGGCGGGCCGGCCAGCCCGCGGACACGACCATCGTGGTGGCCCCCGCGTCGACCAGGCCGCGGAACAGCTCCGGGAAGCGCAGGTCGTAGCAGGTGGCGAGGCCGAGCGTCTGCTCCGGCAGGATCACGGTGGTGAGGGAGTCGCCCGGAGACATGAGCACCGCCTCGCCCTGGTCGAAGCCGAAGCGGTGGATCTTTCGGTACGTGGCCGCGAGTTCGCCCGTGGGAGAGAGGACGAGCGCGGTGTTGTAGAGGGAGCCGTCGCCCGCGCGCTCCACGACCGAGCCTGCGTGCAGCCAGACCCCGGCGTCGCGCGCCGCCTTGGACATGGCCTCGAAGGTCGGGCCGTCCAGCGGTTCGGCTTCCGTCTCGAACTGCTCGTAGGCGAAGGCCCCTACGGTCCACAGCTCGGGCAGCACGACGAGGTCGGAGCGGTTCTGCTCCCGTACGAGGTCGGCGACGCGGGAGCGGCGGGAACCCACCGACTCCCCGTCATTCACCGCGATTTGGATCAGAGAGGCGCGCACAGTACCACCGTCCTGGCATTCAAGCCGTCAACTCGGGCCTACGATCGTCACACGAAAGCACTGCCGGGGTGCTCACCGG
This sequence comes from Streptomyces sp. NPDC060028, assembly GCF_042736725.1. Lineage (NCBI taxonomy): Bacteria > Bacillati > Actinomycetota > Actinomycetes > Kitasatosporales > Streptomycetaceae > Streptomyces > Streptomyces sp. NPDC060028. The sequence continues at coordinate 7,493 of NZ_JBHWVJ010000070.1, forward strand.
CAGCGTAGTTTTGAAGCCAGTCCACAAGCTTCCAGAACGCGCCAATGAACAGCACGCGAGGGGTCCCGTTGACCGTCCATCCGCATCCCAGCCTTCAGCCCTATGCCGACGCGTGGACGCACTCCATCGAGGCGATATCCGAACTGGTCCTCCCCCTGACGGAGGGCGAGTGGAACCGGGCGACGCCGTGCCCCGGCTGGTCAGTGCGTGATGTGGTGTCACACATCATCGGCATCGAGTGCGAGCAGCTCGGAGACCCGCGGCCGATCCACACCGTGGCGCGGGATCTGCGGCACGTGGTGGACGAGTTCACCCGGTACATGGAGGTGCAGGTTGACGTACGCCGGCACCACACCGCCCCGGAGATGACCTCGGAGCTGGAGTACACGGTCATCCGGCGGTCGCGGCAGCTGCGCAACGAGAAGCGGGATCCGGCCACGATGGTGCGGGGGCCGCTGGGCGAGCAGGTCACGCTGGAGCTGGCGCTGCGGCTGCGGGCGTTCGACGTGTGGATCCACGAGCAGGACCTGCGGGCGGCCCTGGGAGTACCGGGGAACTGGGACTCGCCGGGTGCGTACGTGACTCGGGACCTCCTGCTGGCCGGGCTGCCGAAGGTGGTGGCGAAACTGGCGGGGGCTCCGGCGAACTCGGCGGTGGTCCTCGACGTGCACGGCCCGGTGGAGTTCATGCGGACGGTACGGGTGGACGCGCAGGGGCGGGGGACGGTGGACAAGGCGCCGTCGCTCGGACCGGCCGTGACGCTGGCGCTGGACTGGGAGACGTACGTCCGCCTGGCGGCGGGCCGCGTCCGTCCGCACGCGGTGGCCGACCGCGTCAAGATCGAAGGCGACGAAGCCCTGGCCGCAGCCATCCTGACCCACTTCGCCGTCACCCCGTAGCCGCCGATCCGGGACCCGTCGACCCCCGGATGAAAGGGCCCCGTCCGGCATATGGCCGGACGGGGCTGTTCTCTGTCGAGCGCGTCTACCGAAGCGACGCGAGGACTCGCGCTCGCAGCGCCTCGTCGGTGATCGTGTCCACGCTGCGCCACGCGTACCCGCTCACCTCCTCTTCCTGGAGCGTCACCTCCTGGTCGCCCTCCAGACGGAAGAGATAGCGGAAGTCGAAGTGCTGGTGCGCGGGCTCCCCCTTGTTCTCGTTCGCCGGAATCGGGTGCACGTCGATGTGCACCGGGACCGCATGTACCGGGGAGACGCTCAGGGTGATGCCGGCCTCTTCGATCAGCTCACGGAGTGCGGCACCCAACAGATCCCCGTCCTCGGGTTCGAGGTGGCCGCCCGGAGTCAGCCACTTACCGAGCGCCACATGCCGAATGAACAGCGCCTGACCCTCGCCGTTGACAACCACCGCCCCCGCCGTGGCGTGGCCCCGGAACTCCTTACGGCTGGTCACATCGACCCCTTGGTCGATCAGCTCGTGAACGGCCGCCAGGGCGGACTTCTCCTCGGGGTGCGTGTCGATGTACTCGGCGAGGGTCGCACGCACGTGGTCTGCCGTGATGGGCATGGAATCACCTGTTGTAGTAGTGGAGCCAGGTAGCCGCGATGGCTTCCCGGTCGGCGGTGGGAACCTCGTGCATGGCGGCATCCAGCCCCCCGCGAGCCAGCATGGCCGCGCCCGCGAGGATCTCGGCCTGAACGAGGAAGATGAACGGTCCAACGCTCGCGCCGTGGATGAAGTTGACCGCCTCGCCCCCGTTCAGCAGATAGAAGTAGTGCCCGGTCGTGCTGTAGCGGCTCACGTGCTCGCCGGCGCTGTCGCGGATGTAGCCCGAGGGCAGCCCACTCAACTCCAACTCGTCTTCCGAGCTGGTCACCGTAGCCACGTAAGCCCCGTTCTTGAGCTGCGGGAAGTCCTCGCCGCGCAGAGACAGTGCCCCCGTTGCACAGAGAACGAGTCCGGCCGTGGCCACGGCCTGGTCTCGGTCCCGGGCCACTTCGAACCCCTGGGACATGGCCTGTGCCCGTCGCACGGGGTCAATGTCGTAGACGATCACCCGTACGCCCTTGACGTGCAGCAGCCGGGCGATGCTGGACCCGAGCTTGCCGAATCCGAGGACCAGGGCCGGGCGCCCGTGCAGGATGTCCCCGCGCTGCCGCAACAACGCCTCGGCGGAAAACACCACGCTCTGCCCGACCAGGAAGTCTTCCGGGTCCTTGAGCGGCGAGCGAGCCACGGAGACGACCGGGCACGGCAGCTTGTCCCGTTCGGCGTAGCGCTTGTGTCCGTTCTCGGTGTCCTCGACCACTCCGAGGATCGTCCCCGAAAACCGTTCACACAGCGCGTCCAGCGAGGGAGCGAAATACCCGCCCACGTCGAGCAGGACGACGCTTTCGCCGGCTGCCTTGGTTTCCAGGTACGTCACCGCGGCGTCGAGGTCGCTGAACATGTCGCGGGACAGTTCGTCGCACGCCACGGTCCGTTCGATCTCTCGGCGGGCGCTCGCGTGGATGGACTTGGGCTTGGGCAGAACGGCACGCAGGTTCGACACCTTGCCCACGGCCGCGACGAACGCGGGTCGCTCGGGCAAGAGATGCGTGATCAACAGCGAGGACGGACGTTGGGGCGGCGTGAACGCTTCGGCGACCTTGCCAAAGTACGTGTCGAGCCGCGCACGATCAGCTGTTTCCATGGGCACCCTTTCAACCGTGTCGCGCAGAACGCTAGGCAAGGCGCGGGATGCCGTAGGGGAGCTATTCGCCGTTATTCTCGCGGGCTCAAGAACTGCCTTGCCCGCATCAGAGCCCGGTGCGCCTCGGCACCGTAGAGGGCGTTTCTCGCCAGCGCCTCCCACGCCCGAACGTGCAAGGCAACGTCTTCCGGATCGTCCAACCACATTTCCGCGTGCCATGTCTCGGTGATCACGAGGCTGTCGTCATGGACAGAGAATCCGACCCCGGCAGGAACGTTCATGTCCGCTTCGAACGGCACGATCCCTACCCTCACGTTCCCCGGGCCGAGCCGCCCCACGATCCGGTCAAGCTGCGCCGAGAGCACAGGGGGCGAGCACGGGCGGGCCCGTAGAGCCCCTTCCCAGACAAGGAAGTGAAACGTCCTGCTCTGATCCGTGAGAATGTCTTGACGCCCCATGCGCGCCTGCACGGCGGCCTCGATGTCCCTGGGGGCGGTGTGGATCGCGGAGTATCGACTGAGGACGGCGCGTGCATAGTCTGCGGACTGCAAGAGTCCCGGTATCAGCGCGGGATCGAAGCTGCGCCGAGAGTACGTCCTCTGAGACTGTGCCCAGTGCGCTTCCTGCACCGCGCGATAACCACCCGCCAACTGCCTGCGCCATGATCGGTACTGAGTTTCCAGTCCGCGCAGTCGGCCGACCAGTTCGCCGCTTATCCCCGGGTTTCCGGTCCCCTCGGCCCATGCCTTGAGATCGAGGACGGTCGGTGTCTGTTTGCCGCTCTCCAGCTTGCTGACCTTGGACTGTCCCCACGCAAGCCGGTCGGCCAGTTCGCGGCCCGTAAGGCCGCCCTCGGTGCGCAGCTCCCGCAGGCGCGCGCCGAGGGACACCCGGGCTTGCTGAAAGTCCGTACTCACTCAGCGGACGGTACCTGAGCCGTGAACTCCCGGTACGGGACTGCGTGATGCCATGCCGCGTCCCGCACCTGACAGGCCAGCAGGACCTCCGCCGGATCGGTGATCAGCTCCATGCCGATGGTGCGCTCGCCATCGAAATGGAAGCGCGCCACGGTGCGGGAGTCGAACAACCAGAAGTCCGAAAGGTTCACGCCATAGCGCTCGGCATCGTCCCGCCACAGGTGGCGGATGTCCTCGCCCGCTGCCACGTTCGTACGTCCGCAGGCGAGCAGGTATCGCTGGCCAATGGTCGGCGGGCTGTCGACGATCCGTACCCGCTCGAACCGCTTTCCGCTGTCCACCATGCGCCGCACATTGGCGAACCACGGGTGCCCGACCTCCCCGGCCGTGTCACCGGTCCGCAGAAACTGTTGGTACGACGGCACCGCCTGGTCGGACGCGTAGCCGCTTCGGGTCTCCAGCCGCCACGCGGTGTGCTCGAACCCATCGTTGATGAACTCGCTGATCTTCTTCTGTGGAACGAACTCCGGCACGTGCGTGACCTCCCTCGGGGAGAAGTTCGCCAACAGCGCCCGAGGCACGACCACGAACGCTTCCCCCTCCTTGACGTACTTGAGCTGCGCCACGTCCATGGGATCGGTCACCGCGTGCCCCTGCACGAGCACTTCCCCGGTGTCCAGGTCCTCATACAGCGTCGGGCAGTCGCCCACTCCGGATGTGCTCCCGAGGACCCGCAGTCGCCTTGCCATGACCTGTTCCCCTCGTCGTCGGACACCACAGCACAAGCATGGTGATCCGAAGGGGAACCGGTCCGGGGAGATTCTCGATTATTCGCATTCCAGGTGACGCACAGAAAGGCCCCGCAGTTCAGTGCCGCCTGGCCAACCCGGCCTCGCCGGCGTTCGAGGTGCGGGGGGCCGGGGGCAGGGCCGTCGGCAGCGGGGCCCCGAGGGGCAGGCGTTCGCGTTCGCGGGACAGGGCGCGGGTTCTCAGGCGGAGGATCTGGGTCACGCCCAGCAGTTCCAGGACGAAGACCGACGAGAACGCGATGCGGTAGTCGTCGTCCGTGGCGTCCAGCAGGACGCCCACCACCAGAAGCGTCGTCATCGAGGCGATGAAACCGCCCATGTTGGTGATTCCTGAGGCCGTCCCCTGACGCTCCGCCGGATTCGCGGGCCGCGCGAAGTCGAAGCCGATCATCGACGCCGGGCCGCACATCCCCAGCACCAGGCACAGCGTCACCAGCAGCCCCATCGGCGCCCGGTCGCCCGGGTACAGCACCACCGAGGCCCACAGCAGCGCCGTCAGCCCGACCGTGCCCAGCGCCAGCGGTATCCGCGCCGACTGGCGGCGGCCGATGATCTGGCCGTAGACCAGGCCCAGCGCCATGTTCGAGGCGACCACCAGCGTCAGCAGCCCGCCCGCGGTGGTCCGCGACAGCCCCTGCGCCTCCACCAGGTACGGCAGGCCCCACAGCAGCAGGAACACCATCGCCGGGAACTGCGTGGTGAAGTGCACCCACAGCCCGAGCCGCGTGCCCGGCTCCTTCCACGAGTCGGCGATCTGGCGGCGTACGAAGCCGCCCCCCGCCCCCCGCGCGACCGGCGGCGCCTCGTGCCCCTCCGGGTGGTCCCGCAGGAACAGCACCAGCGGCACGAGCACCACCAGCCCCGCCACCGCGCTGCCCGCGAAGGCCGGCACCCAGCCGACCCCGTGCAGCACGGGCGCCAGCACCAGCGTGGAGACCAGGTTCCCGGCCATCCCGACCAGCCCCGCGAGCTGCGCCATCAGCGGTCCGCGCCGGGCCGGGAACCACCGCGTCCCGAGCCGCAGCACCGAGATGAAGGTCATCGCGTCGCCGCAGCCCAGCAGCGCGCGGGCGGCCAGGGCCATCCCGTACGAGGGCGACAGCGCGAAGCCGAGCTGGCCCGCGGTGAACAGGACGGCCCCCAGCGTCAGCACCTTCTTCGTGCCGAGCCGGTCCACCATCAGCCCCACCGGTATCTGCATCCCCGCGTACACCAGGAGCTGCAGCAGCGAGAAGGAGGCCAGCGCCGAGGAGCTGACGTGGAAGCGGTCGGCCGCGTCCAGGCCGGCGACCCCCAGGCTGGTCCGGAAGATCACCGCGACGAAGTAGACGGCGACGCCGATCGACCAGATCGCCACCGCCCGGCGGCCGCCCGGAGGGTCCTTCGGCAGCCCGGTCACCGCGACACCCCGCGCACCAGCGCGTCGACCCTGCCCACGTGCCCCCGTACCGCCGCCGCGGCGCTCTCCCCGTCTCCCGCCCGCAGCGCGGCCAGGATCTCCGCGTGCTCGGCCAGGGTGCGCTCCACCCGTTCGGGGTGCGCGTGCAGCAGGGCCACGCCCATCCGTAGCTGGCGGTCGCGCAGTTGGTCGTAGAGCCGGCTCAGGATCTGGTTCCCGGCGCTGCGCACGATCTCGGCGTGGAAGCCCCGGTCGGCGGCCATCATCGCGGCGAGGTCGCCCGCGGCCGCGTGCCGCCGCTGCTCGTCGAGCAGTTCCGCGAGCCGGTCCAGCAGGCCGGGCGGCGCCGGCACGGCCCTGCGTACCGTGAACTCCTCCACCAGCAGCCGCGTCTCGATCACGTCGGCGATCTCCTGCGCGGAGACCGGCAGCACCAGCGCGCCCTTCTTCGGGTACAGCTTCAGCAGCCCCTCGGTCTCCAGCCGCAGCAGCGCCTCGCGCACCGGCGTACGGGAGACGCCGACGGCCTCGGCCAGCTCGCCCTCCGTCAGCAGGGTGCCGCCCTCGTAGCGACGGTCGAGCACCCCGTTCTTGACGTGCTGGTAGACGCGGTCGGCGGCGGTCATCGGGGCGGCCGCGGGCACGGGCACGGTCGCGGGCACGGTGGCTGATGGCATGGGCACAGGATAGATACAACGCGGGTGCGAGTCGTCCCCTCGTCCGGCATCTGGACCCCGGCTCTACTCGGAGTCCACCTGCACGTCGAGCACGAACTCGTCGTACGGCGCCTCGTCCGGGTACGGCGGCCGCACCTGCGCGAACCGGATCCGGGCCCGCCCGCCCACGCCCCGGGCCCGCACCACGTACACCCGCTCCACCGCGGCTCCCGGCAGCGCGTCGCCCGCCTCCCCCTCCGGGCCCTGCGCCACCGAGACGGCGTCCTCGTCCCCGGTCACCCGCCAGGTCCACACGTAGCCGCGCGCGCCGCGCCCCGTGAGCCTCAGCTCGTACGACTCACCGGGCGCCAGTACGACCCTTCGCACCTCCACCGTGCTCCCCTCGGCTCAGGCGGGGCCGATCACCGGCCCCTCGTGCCATCCCGCGCCGTCGCGCCAGTAGTGCTGGAGCAGGCGGTCGGTGCGCAGGACGACGACTTCCAGGTTGAACCCGAAGCTGCCCTGAAGCATCCCGGTGACCGCGAGCGCGTCGCGGCCGAAGACCGCGCCGCGGCTCCAGGCGCCGCCGCCGGCGTTGCCCCGCCACCAGTGCTCGACCCGCCCGTCCCCGACGGCCACGCACAGCTCGTAGTTCCCGGCGGTGTCCTCGTCCGCGGCCCCGTACTGCCCCTCGATCAGGCAGGGCGCGGAGGTGATCCCGCTGCCGAAGACCTCCCCGGGGCGCCAGGCGAAGCCGTTCGGGTCGTCGCGCCACCACAGCTGCATCCGGCCGTCCGTACGGGTGGCGACCAGGTCGAGGTGGCGGCCGCGCGTCTGGACGAGGGCCGGGCCGTAGTGGGCGATGCCGGAGGCGAAGCGGCCGCCGTCGTTCCAGGCCCAGGGGGCGCCGTTGATCCGCCACCAGTGGTTGAGGCGGCCGTCCGCGGTCCGGACGACCACCTCGAAGTTGCCCGGCTTGCCGTAGTCGCTCTGGATGAAGGCCGGGGTCGAGCCGACCGCCGCGTCACCCGGGCCGAAGGCCCCGCCGTCGCGCCAGGTGCCGCCGGACTGCTCGTAGTACCAGTGGCGCAGCCGCCCGCCCGTGGTGACGTGCAGGGACTCCATGTTCCGGTTGTAGGTGGTCCCGGTGAAGGCCGGCTGGCCGGAGGCGTCGTTGGCGAAGGCCCCGGCGCGGGCCCACGCGAAGGGGGCGTCGCCCTCGCGCCACCAGTGCTGCAGGCGGGCCCCGCCGGTGGTGGCGAGCAGCTCGAAGTTGCGGTGGGCGCGGCCGTTGCCGCTCTCGTAGACGTTGCCCGTGTGCAGGCGGCGCTTGCTCCAGGGGTCGATGTTGGTGCCGCGCAGTCCGCACTTGGCCCAGTGGTCGATCCTCACCTCGCCGTACGCGATCCGCCCGTAGCCGCCCACGTGGTAGCCGGTGCCCCAGGAGTTCTTGAACAGCCAGCAGCCCGCCGCGTCGTCGTAGCCGACGATCAGCACGCAGTGGCCGCCCGCGAGGCGGTCGGAGGTGCGGTGGTAGACACCGGAGCCGAGGCCGAAGAAGTCCTCGTACACGTCGAAGCAGGCGGTCAGCGGGCCGACCGTGTCCAGCCAGACCTTCTGCTGCTCGACGTCGCCCAGGCGCACGTGGTCGGTGATCCGGACGGTGCGCCCGGAGCGGTCCCAGCTCGGCGTGTACTCGGCGCGCCAGGCGTCACGCCGCTCGGCGGGCAGCCCGTCGGGCGGGGTCGAGTACGGCCAGCAGTCCGGGTCGGCGAGACCCCCGTGGGTCCTGATCCAGTCGAGTGCGGTCTCGGGGTTGCTGCCCTGCCCGCAGGTGAAGCGCAGCCCGTCGTGCACGTCTCCCTCGGAGCGCTCGGACCATACGTCGTGCTCGATCCGGGCCATGGACTCCACCAGCCCGGCCGCCCCGAAGGCCCAGCAGGAGCCGCAGGGGTTCTGGTCCTTCACCTTGGTGATCCACGGCCAGCCCCAGCGGCCCCGCCAGTCCACGGCGGTCGGCCGCGCCCCCACGACCGGACCTACCGCGTGCGGTGCCGCTGCTGCCGCTCCCGGTTCCTGCGCCGCCTCCAGCAGGCCGTGCGCCGCCCTGCGCCGGGTGAGGTGCGGATTTCCGCTCGCGTGCCCGATGGTCCCCCGCAGGTCGATGACCCCCACGTCCTCGGCGGGCGTCAGGTTCGCCCCCGGCTCCAGACCGAGCGAGGGCCGCGGTACGGGCTCCTCGTCGGCCAGGTGTTCGCTCACGGACCACCGCGCGCCCTGCTCCGCGAGCCGCGCCCGCAGCTCCCCCACCGTCTGGACAGACTCCTCCGGCATACCGGCCCCCCAGCTGTACCCGCCCGGTTGCGGGACCCGGGAGCGTCTCCCCGCCGCCGGGGGCGGTCAAGGGGGTCGGGGCGGTCGCGCGGTGGCACGGCGGTCGCACGGGCCTGCGGTCGCGCCTCGCTACGGGGTCATGGCCTGGCCGCCGATGCCCGGGGCCCCGGCCAGCTGCCCCTGCCACCACTGCGCCACCTCGCCGTGGCTCATGTCCGCCCAGACCGGGGTCCGCTCGACCTGGGCGTGCCCGAGCCGGCGCGCCAGCGCGACCAGCTCCCGCCCGGCGGGGCCGCGGGCGCCCTGGTAGCCGCGCAGCAGTTCCTCGAAGGAGCCGGACCGGCGCCAGCCCTCGGCGAAGGCGGTGGCGTCCTGGAGGGCCTTGGCGGCGCCGCTCGTGTTGTGCGGGCGTACGACACTGGCCGCGTCCCCCGCGAGCAGGAGGCGGCCGGCGGTGGTGCGCGCGGTCTCCAGGTCGTAGATGGGCTGGACGAAGGTGTCCCCCGGGTCGGTCAGCGCGAGCGCCCGACCCCAGTACGAGGGGAACTCCCGCTCCAGCAACGCACGGAGGTGCGCGGAGAGTTCCGGGGTCAGACCGCCCGGCGGGAAGCTGGTGGGGTCGTCGAAGCGCAGCTGCCCGTCCTGCGGGGGCGGGGCGTAGAGCACCCAGTTCACCCGGGGCCCGTCCGGTCCGGGGATGCGGTAGATGACGCAAGTGCCGCCGGGGAAGCAGACGGTGGTCACCGCGTCGGGCGCCGGGTCGGCGGCGCCGCCGAGCTGCGCGAGCCGCGCCGCGTCGAGGTTGCCGCGCCAGCACACGTATCCGGCGTAGTGCGGCCGGGACTCGGGGCAGACCGCCGCGCGCACCACGGAGCGGTAGCCGTCGGCGCCGACGACCAGGTCGTACCGCTCGACGGCGCCGCCCGCGAGCCGCACCTCGGCCCCGTCCCCGGCTTCCGCTTCCGCCACGCCCGTCACCGTCTCGCCCTGCCGGTAGACCACCGCGTCCGGGACCGCCTCGCGCAACCCGCGCCAGAGCAGGCCCCAGTGGTACGAGTGGAAGGGGAACGGCTGCTCCCAGATCACCCGCCCGCCTGCCGCGTCGCGATCCCGGACCACCCACCGGCGCCGCTGGAGCCGGTGCGCGGCGATCCCCTCGGGCAGGGCCCCGCTCACGCGCAGCTCGGCCGCCCGGTCGTCGTGGACGCAGAGCCCGACGCCCCGGTCCGCGAGCCGCCCGCGGGTGCGCTCCAGCACCACCACTTCGCCGGCGCCGGCCCGCGCCGCCGCCGTGGCGAATGCGCATCCGGCGATACTCCCGCCGACCACCGCGACCGCACCGTCCCGCATGTCCGCCTCCGTACGCTTCCGGGGGCCGACACCTTACTGAAGCGGGCCCGCCGCCCGCGCGGGGCAGACAGGCCATTCGGCTGTCAGCCCTCGTGCGTGGTGATGGCGTAGCCCTCGGGGCCGACGAAGGTGAACATCCTGCCGAACGGACCCTCCTCGGGCGCCTTCACGATCGGGACTCCGGCGGCGTGCAGCCTGTCGTGCAGGGCCTGGGCGTCGCTGGTCTTGAACCACAGGGCGACCCCGAGCCCGGGCCGCGGGGCGGCATCGAGGTCCACGCCCGGCAGCGGCTCGCGGACGGCGAACGGCACGGGTTCGGTCGCGAACACCACGGCCCCGGGCGGCGAGGCGGGCGTGCGGCGCAGGCCGAGGTGCTCCTCGTAGAAGGTGGCGGCCGCTTCGACGTCGCGCACCTGCAGAGCGATGAAGTCCGGGCCGCTGACGGTGACGGTGACGGTCATGAGTACTCCCTGGTCGCACTTGATGTCAGGACTTTGACATCACGGAAGTTAGACGGCCGCGCCTCGACATGTCAAACTCCTGACATGCACGAGGGAACCCGTACGGACGACGTGACCCAGCGCCTGGGATACCGCCTCAAGCGCGCCGCGGCGGCGCTGCGCGGCGCGATGGACAGGGCGCTGCGCGCGTACGACCTGACGGTGCCGCAGTACGCCTGTCTCGAACTCCTCGACCAGCGCCCCGGCCTCTCCAACGCCGAACTGGCCCGCGGCACCTTCGTGACGCGGCAGTCCATGAACGTGGTCCTGCGCGGACTCCAGGACGCCGGCCTGATCACCCGCCCGGCCACCACGGACCGCGGCCGCGCCCTGCCGGCGCACCTGACCGAGGAGGGTCACCGCCGCCTCGCGGCGGCACGCTCGGCCGTCTACGCGATCGATCAGCGGATGACCGACGCCGTCCCGGAGTCACGCCTCGCCGAACTCCTGGCCGACCTCGACCGCATGGCGTCCGCGCTGGACTAGTGCTGTGACCGTGATCACCGGCCCGCCGGGGGCCCCGCAGGGCGCCCCGTTAGGCTGCTGCCATGCATGGCTGGATAGCGCCGAGCGGCATCGAGCGGGAGCTGTACGAGACCAAGGCGCGCGGCGACTGGGCGGCGTACCTCGACGTCCTCGCGCGCGCCGAGCTGTTCATGCCGCAACCCCGCGCCCACGTCGACGCCGAGCCGACGCAGGCCCGCTTCCACCCCATGCCCGACGGCCGGAGCCTCGCCGTCTACACCCGCGGGATGCTCCCGGTCCCCGACCCCCACACGGTCTACGTGCGCCAGAGCCTCGCCTGGTTCGCCAACGCCTGGGACCACCGCGACCCCCCGTACCTCGCCGTGAACCCCGGCTCCCCCGCCGAGGCCTACCTGACCACCACCCCCGCCGACCGCGACCGCTGGCGCGCCCACTGGGACGCCGCGGACTCCTGGGGCCTGCCCGCCGGCGCCGTACACGCCCTGCACACCGGCGGCCCGCTGCACGGACCGGTCGCGCACGGACTCGCCGTCGGAGCCCATCTCGCCGTCAGCAACGGCGAGTTCTGGAACGCCCTCGCCTACCACGGCAGCGGCTACACCCGCGAGCGCGAGCGCCTGCGCAAGATGTGGGACATCACCACCCCCGAAGACTGGCTCGACGTGCTCCACCGCATGCTGAACGCCGAGATCGTCAGCCCCGTCTGGGAGTTCGCCCTGCGCGTGCGCCGCGTCCTCGCCTCCGACTTCGCCGGGCCCGTCGACATCGAGCACTGGCGGCACGCCGCCGAGGCCAGCCTGCGCCTGAGCGCCCAGCGCTCCGCGCAGCCGCAGCTCACCCCCGACGGGGTCACGGTCGCCCAGCCGCGCCCCTCCGCGGAGGTCGAGGGCGAGATCGCCGGCGTGCAGCGGCTGATCGGCCGCATCGCCCGCTACGAGCAGCGCTTCCGGGCCGACGGACTCCTCGCCGAGGGCGCCTGGGTCCGATCCGTCCAGGGCTGGGACCACGGCCGGGCCTCCCAGATGGCCCGCTGGGGGCTCGGCACCCGCTACGGCACCCTCGAAGACGCCGAACGGGCCGTGCTGCGGGCCGGCGAGGCCGCCCGCGGGGTGTACCGCTCGTGGGAGGAGTTCTCCGCCGGTTACCTGCTGGCGCGCTGCCTGCACTTCGACGAGGAGGAGTTCGGGGAGTGGTACGAAACCTCCCTCGCGACCCACCTCGCCCTGACCACCGACCCGGCCAGCCCCTGGCGCAACATCCCCTGGACCTGACGGATCCGCCCCCGACTTCGCGAAGTCCGGGGCCCCGGCCCCGGTCCCCCGGGCGTCCGCTCCGCGCGGCAACTACCCTCGGGTACATGACTGTTGCCTTGAACGACACGGTACGAAAGCTGCTCGACTCCCCGAACCCCGCGGTGCTGGCGACCCTCAACCCCGACGGGAGCCCGCAGAGTTCGGTGGTGTGGGTGACCCGCGACGGCGAGGACATCCTGATCTCCACCGAGCGGGGCCGCCGCAAGGAGCGCAACATGGCCCGTGACGAGCGCGTCGGCCTGACCGTCTTCGACCTGGCCAACCCCTTCCTCTACGCCGAGATCCGCGGCACCGCCACCATCACCGAGGACACCGGCCGGGCCGTCGCCGTGCGCATCGCGGAGGAGTACATGGGCCCCGGCGCGGGCCAGGAGTTCGCCGACGCCCCGGCGGAGCGGGTCCGCGTCGTCGTGCGCGTCACCCCCGCCAAGGTCCTCGGCAACGCCGCCCAGGCCGACTAGTGCTGTGGCCGAAAAGGTTTGCCGGCCACAGCACTAGGGCAGCTCGGGACGGACCCGCGACCAGGCGTCGGCCGCCTCCGCCAAGGGGTCGGCGTCCCGGAGGTGGGGGCGGGCCGGCGCCATCCGGGGGATCAGGTTCTTGATGCGGCGCAGCCGCAGGATCCCGGGGCGCGGCAGCTCCCGCCAGGTGCGGGCCTGGGCCAGCGCCTCCTCGGGGGAGATCCCGATCTGGGCCAGTACGTCGCGGCACAGCGCGGCCGGGTCCCGGTCGGGGCTCGCGTCCTCGGGACCGAAGTGCCGGATCAAGTAGCCCCGTACGGCGGCCCGTTCGGCCCCGCACTCCTCCTCGGGCCGGCCCGCCCGGTCGATGGCCGCCAGCGCCACCCGCCCCCACCGCAGCCGTACCCCATCGGGCAGGCACTCGTCCTGCATCCGGCCCACCGCCAGGCTCCGCAGCGGTGCGGGGTGGGGCTCGTCGAGCAGCAGGGGCCCGGTGGCCAGCCAGGCCTCCAGCTCCTCCAGCGAATGCCCGTCGGCCGGTACCGAGGTCAGCACCTGCCCGCGGCTGAGCAGCGCGACCACGGCGCCGCTGAGGTGGACCTTCGCCACGTGTCCCGCGTCGAAGAAGCCGACGGGGCGCCCGTACCGCTCGATCCGGCGCAGCCCGAGCCGCAACTCCCCGACGGCGTAGACCTGTCCGGCCCGCGCGACCCCGCCGATGCAGCGGACCACGCACACCCCGCCGGTGACGTCCGCCTCCTCGACGGAGTACACCTGCAACTCGGCGATGGACAACCCCTGCCCCCCTCATCCGCTTCTCCGGGCGGGAGGCTACCGCGTCACGGGCTCAACGCCACTGCCGCAGGTCGGTGACTTCGCCGGATTCGAGGTCCAGGCGGCCCTGGAGATCGCCCGAGCTCGTGGCGAGGACCAGCATCGGCAGGCCCTCGGGGTCCAGGTAGGCGGTGTGGAAGCCGGACACCCTGCTCGGCTCGGAGAGCAGGTCCCACGGCGGGTGCGGCCGCAGCTCGGTGCCGTCGGCCCGGTGGACGACCGCGTTGTCCCAGCGGGTGAAGGGCCGGTGGTCGAGCTCCTCGATCACCAGGACCAGCGCCTCGCCGTCCTGCACCCACTCCAGCTCCACGACGGCCGACGGCCGGCCCCCGGGGTGCGGGGACCGGCCGTCGGATGGTGCGTCGTTGCCCGTCACGACCAGGTGATCAGCCGGCGCGGGTGCTCCAGGACCGCCGCGATGTCGGCGAGGAAGCGGGAGCCGAGCTCGCCGTCGATGAGGCGGTGGTCGAAGGACAGCGCCAGGGTGGTGACCTGGCGCGGCTTGACCTTGCCCTTGTGGACCCACGGCTGGAGCTTGATCGCGCCGACCGCGAGGATCGCGGACTCGCCGGGGTTCAGGATGGGCGTACCGGTGTCGACGCCGAAGACGCCGACGTTGGTGATGGTGATGGTGCCCTGCTGCATGTCGGCCGGGGAGGTCTTGCCGTCACGGGCCGTGGCGACCAGGCCGGACAGGGCCGTCGAAAGCTCGCCGAGCGTCTTGGCGTGGGCGTCCTTGATGTTCGGGACGATCAGCCCGCGCGGGGTGGCCGCCGCGATGCCCAGGTTGACGTAGTGCTTGAGCACGATCTCCTGGGCCGCCTCGTCCCAGGACGCGTTGACGTCCGGGTTGCGGCGGATGGCCACGAGGACGGCCTTGGCGATCAGGAGCAGCGGGTTGATCCGCAGACCGGCGAGGTCCGGGTCTTCCTTGAGCTCCTGGACCAGCTTCATCGTGCGCGTCACGTCGAAGGTGATGAACTCGGTGACGTGCGGCGCGGTGAAGGCCGAACCGACCATGGCCTGCGCGGTGACCTTGCGGACCCCCTTGACCGGGATACGGGTCTCCCGCGCCGCCGTCTCGGCCGCGGGGGCCTGGACGGAAGCGGGCGCGGGCGCCGGCGCGGTCGCGGCCGCCACGGTCGCCTGAGCGGGCGCCGCGGCCTGCGGGGTGATGGCGGCGGCGGCCGCCGCGTGCACGTCCTCGCGGGTCACCACCCCGCCGTCGCCGGTCGGGACCACGGCGGCCAGGTCGATGCCGAGGTCCTTGGCGAGCTTGCGGACCGGCGGCTTCGCCAGGGGGCGCTCGGTCCCGTTCGGCTGCGCGGGGACGGCGGGCAGCTCGGGCGCCACCGGGGTGGCCGTGCCGTTCTGCGCGGCGGCACCCGCCGCGGCGGCCTTGCGCGGGCGACGCTTCGTGGAAGCGGTGGACACGCCGTAGCCGACCAGGACGGGCTGGCGCCCCTCGGGGGCGGGCTCCTCGGCGGCGGCCAGGGCGGCCGCAGCCACGACGGCCGCAGCGACGACGGCCGGGGCGGCGACGGCCGGAGCCGCCTCCTGGACCGGGGCCGCCTCCTCGCCGGCGGGGCCGGTCCGGACGGAGATGATCACCTGGCCGACGTCGACCGTGGTGCCCTCCTCGAAGAGGAGCGCGTGGACGGTGCCGTCGAAGGGGATCGGCAGCTCGACGGCCGCCTTCGCCGTCTCGACCTCGCACACGACCTGCCCGTCGGTGACGGTGTCACCCGGCTGGACGTACCACTTGAGGATCTCGGCCTCGGTGAGGCCCTCGCCCACATCGGGCATCTTGAATTCGCGGATCGTCACAGGGCTCTCCTCAGTACGCCAGCGAGCGGTCGACGGCGTCGAGCACCCTGTCCAGGCCCGGCAGGTACTCGTCCTCCAGACGGGCCGGCGGATACGGGGCGTGGAAGCCGCCCACCCGCAGGACCGGGGCCTCCAGGTGGTAGAAGCACCGCTCCGTGATGCGGGCGGCGATCTCCGAACCCACACCCAGGAACACCGGGGCCTCGTGGACGACGACGAGCCGGCGGGTCTTCTCCACCGACGCCTGCAGTCCGTCGAAGTCGATCGGGGACATCGAGCGCAGGTCCACGACCTCCACCGACTTGCCCTCCTCGGCCGCGGCGGCGGCCGCCTCCAGGCAGACCTTCACCATCGGCCCGTAGGCCGCCAGGGTGATGTCGGCACCCGCGCGGGCCACCCGGGACGCGTGCAGCGCGTCGGGGATCGCCTCGACGTCGACCTCGCCCTTGTCCCAGTAGCGGCGCTTCGGCTCGAAGAAGATCACCGGGTCGTCGCTGAGGATCGCCTGCTGGAGCATCCAGTACGCGTCCGAGGCGTTGCTCGGCGAGACCACCTTCAGGCCCGGCACGTGCGCGAAGAGCGCCTCGGGCGACTCCGAGTGGTGCTCCACCGCGCCGATGCCGCCCGCGTACGGGATGCGTACGACGACCGGAAGCTTGATCTTGCCCAGCGCCCGCGCGTGCATCTTCGCGAGCTGCGTGACGATCTGGTCGTAGGCGGGGAAGACGAAACCGTCGAACTGGATCTCGACGACCGGGCGGTAGCCGCGCAGGGCCAGGCCGATCGCGGTGCCGACGATGCCCGACTCGGCGAGCGGGGTGTCGATGACCCGCTCCTCGCCGAAGTCCTTCTGCAGGCCGTCGGTGATGCGGAAGACACCGCCCAGCTTGCCGACGTCCTCACCCATGATGAGGACCTTCGGGTCCTGCTCCAGCGCCTTGCGCAGCGACTCGTTCAGCGCCTTCGCAATGGACATCTTTTCGATGGTCATGCCGCTCACTCCCCACCCTCGAACGACGCGAGGTAGGCCGCGAACTGTGCGCGCTCCTCGTCGACCAGCGCGTGACCGTCCGCGTAGACGTTGTCGAAGATCGCCATCGTGTCCGGGTCGGGCATGGCCCGTACGACCTCGCGCACGTGCTTGCCCAGCTTCTCGCTCTCGGCCTCGAGCTCCTCGAAGAACGCGTCGTCGGCGCCTCCGGTGGCCAGCAGGTGGGCCTTCAGGCGCAGGATCGGGTCCCGGTCCTCCCAGGCCGCGCGCTCCTCGTCCCGCCGGTACTTCGTCGGGTCGTCGGAGGTGGTGTGCGCGCCCATGCGGTACGTGAAGGCCTCGACCAGGGTCGGACCCTCGCCCCGGCGGGCGCGCTCCAACGCCCAGCGGGTGACCGCGAGGCAGGCCAGTACGTCGTTGCCGTCGACCCGGATGCCCGGGAAGCCGAAGCCCTGCGCGCGCTGGTAGAGCGGCACCCGCATCTGGCGCTCGGTCGGCTCGGAGATCGCCCACTGGTTGTTCTGGCAGAAGAACACCACGGGGGAGTTGTAGACGGCCGAGAAGGTGAAGGCCTCCGCGACGTCGCCCTGGCTGGACGCGCCGTCGCCGAAGTAGGCGATGACGGCCGAGTCGGCGCCGTCCTTGGCCACACCCATCGCGTAACCGGTCGCGTGCAGCGTCTGCGAGCCGATGACGATCGTGTACAGGTGGAAGTTGTTGGTGGTGGGGTCCCAGCCGCCGTGGTTCACACCGCGGAACATGCCGAGCAGATTGGTCGGGTCGACCCCGCGGCACCAGGCCACACCGTGCTCACGGTAGGTCGGGAAGACGTAGTCGTCGTCCCGCAGGGCCCGGCCGGAGCCGATCTGTGCCGCCTCCTGCCCGAGCAGCGAGGCCCACAGGCCCAGCTCGCCCTGGCGCTGGAGGGCGGTCGCCTCCCCGTCGAAACGGCGGGTCAGGACCATGTCGCGGTAAAGGCCGCGCAGGTCCTCGGTGGTGATGTCGGCGACGAAGGGGGCGAACTCGGCGACGTCGGCGTCGTCGGGGTGGGT
This sequence comes from Streptomyces sp. NPDC060028, assembly GCF_042736725.1. Taxonomy (NCBI): domain Bacteria; kingdom Bacillati; phylum Actinomycetota; class Actinomycetes; order Kitasatosporales; family Streptomycetaceae; genus Streptomyces; species Streptomyces sp. NPDC060028. The sequence goes on from NZ_JBHWVJ010000070.1 coordinate 25,075, forward strand.
GTCGACCCCGATCCTTTCCCCCTCGGGCGTCAGCAGCTGTACGAGCTGAGGCTCGGCGTCATGCATCTGCGCGGTGGCAGCGGCGGTCTTGCGGGCGCTCGCGGCGCCTGCCGCCCGCTTGGTGCCGCTGCTGCGTCGCGGCTTGCGCGCGGCAGTGCTCTCCACGGTCACGTGTGCTCCTCCGTCGGTCCGGCACCCGGGTTCTCCGGGGTCCAGTGCGGCTCACCTGTATCCGTACCCGCGCACGGGGTGGGTGCGCGGCGCGTACGGGATTCAGGCGTGACAGGTGCCCCGGCGAGTGCCCTGCGCAATGCACGTTACCCAGTGCGTCGCATAACTGCGAAACCCCGTTTGACCTGCGATTTTGCTTGGATTTCCAAGTAAATCCGCAGAAGCGGGAACAACCACTGGTCACAGCCTTGCAGGGGGCCGGAACAACGGCACGTTATCCCGGGTAACAGCGGCAGGGAAGGGGTGAGTGTGTGAAACTGACACCGTGCGTGAAAACGGAAAAATCAAGGTATTCCTCCTGGACGACCACGAAGTGGTACGCCGGGGCGTCTATGAGCTGCTGTCGGTCGAGGAGGACATCGAGATCGTCGGCGAGGCCGGTACGGCCGCCGACGCGCTGGTCCGAATCCCCGCCACCCGCCCCGATGTGGCCGTTCTCGACGTGCGCCTGCCGGACGGCAGCGGCGTGGAGGTCTGCCGCGAGGTCCGTTCCCACGACGAGGACATCAAGTGCCTCATGCTGACGTCGTTCGCCGACGACGAGGCACTGTTCGACGCGATCATGGCCGGCGCCTCGGGGTACGTGCTCAAGGCGATCCGCGGCAATGAGCTGCTCAACGCGGTACGGGACGTCGCGGCCGGCAAGTCGCTGCTCGACCCCGTCGCCACCGCCCGGGTCCTGGAGCGGCTGCGCGACGGCAAGAAGGGCAAGGGCGACGACCGCCTCTCCAACCTCACCGACCAGGAGCGGAAGATCCTCGACCTGATCGGCGAGGGCCTGACGAACCGCGTCATCGGCGAGCGGCTCCACCTGGCCGAGAAGACGATCAAGAACTACGTCTCCAGCCTGCTCTCCAAACTGGGCATGGAGCGCCGCTCCCAGGCCGCGGCCTACGTGGCCCGCCTCCAGGCGGAGAAGCGCTGACCCGTCTGAGCCGTCCGTCGTTGCCGGCACGGGGCGAGATGTTCAATTCGGGACCAACGTCCCCGATCGACCGGGGCGGGCTCCTCTTTCGGGCCGTCGTGCCGGTACCGCACAGTGGACCGCATGTCCCCAGAGGAACTCCACGCCATCGAACTGCTGCGCCGCGTGCCGTACGGCCGAGTCGCCACCAGCATGCGCGCGCTGCCCTTCCTCGCCCTCGCCCGCCACATCGTGGTGAACGGCAAGGTCGTCCTGAGAATGCACGCCGGTTTCGGCCACCACCAGGCTTGTAACGGAAGTGTGGTCGCCTACGGCGCCGACAACTTCAATTCCCCGGACCCCCGCCTGTGGTCGGTCCAGTTCACCGGAACGGCCGAGATCATCGAGCCCACCACCGCTGAGCTGGAGCTTTTCGGTCCGGGCCCGCATTTCGTGGACGGCGCGGTCTTCGACCCCGTCTACATGCGAATCGAGCCCCAGTTCGTCACCGTGCACACGCTCGCGGGGAATCCCGACCGGCAGTACCAGCACGCACTCTGAGGCTTACGAGTCGTACGCGCCGCACAAGCCGTACGTACGAGAACGGCCCGGCGGAATTCACCCCGCCGGGCCGTTCTTTCGTACGCGCACTCAGTCGGAGTCGTCCTGAGCGGCGGGGCTCCCCCCGCCACCGGGCGACGGGGACTTCGTCACCGGCGGCTGGCTCGACTTGGTCGGCGGCGGCGAGGACTTCGGCGGCGGCGGCGAGGACTGCGTCGACGGGGTGTAGCTCGGCGTGTAGCGGCTGCGGCCCGGCGTCGGCGAGTAGTCGTCGTACGAGCGCGAGGTCTCCGGGGTGTGCCGCGACGGCGTGGTCTCCGGGCTGTTCTGCGTGCCCGGGGAGCTCGGCTGGCCGCTGGAGGAGCTGACGTTGGCCGGAGGGGTCTCGTGCTTGTTCTTGGAGCCGACGCTGTTGACGGCGTACGCCACGCCCGCGGCGACCGCGACCACGGCGAGCACCGCGAACAGCCACAGCTTCCAGCGGCTGCTGCCGCCGGAGCGGTCGTCGTAACCGTCGTAGCCGTCGTAACCGCCGCCGCCCTGGCCGCCGTGCCCGCCGTGACCGCCGGCGCCGGAGAAGGCCGAGCCGTCGTCCGGGTTCAGCGGCGGCACCATCGGCTGCTTGAACTGCGAGGTCGAGGCGTTCGAGGGGTACTGGTGCTGACCGCCCGTGGAGCCGATCGGCATCGGGGTGGTCTGCGCGGGACCGCGCCCGTGCGGCAGGGCCATGGTGACCGGACCGGTGTTCCAGGTACCGGTGTTCGGCCCCTGGTCGTGCAGCATCTGCAGGGCGTACTGGACCAGCCCGCGCATCTCCTCGGCGCTTTGGAACCGGTCGTCCGGGTCCTTGGCGAGGGAGCGCATGACGAGCCCGTCGAGCTCCTGCGGGATGGAGTGGCCCTCCGGCAGGTGCGAGGGCGGGATCGGCGCGTCCTGGACGTGCTGGTAGACCACCGACAGCGGCGTCTCACCGGTGAACGGGGGCCGCAGCGCGAGCAGTTCGTAGAGCAGACAGCCGGTCGCGTACAGGTCGGAGCGGTGGTCCACGGCCTTGCCGAGGGCCTGCTCGGGCGACAGGTACTGCGGGGTGCCCATGACCATGCCGGTCTGGGTCATCGTCGACTGCACGCCGTGCAGGGCGCGGGCGATGCCGAAGTCCATCACCTTCACCGCGCCGGTCTCCGTGATGATGACGTTGGCGGGCTTGATGTCGCGGTGCACGATGCCGTGCTGGTGCGAGTACGCGAGCGCTTCGAGGACGCCCGAGGTGATGATGAGCGCCTGCTCGGGGCCCGGGGCCTCGGCGCTGATCAGCAGGTCGCGGATGGTTCGGCCCTCGACCAGTTCCATGACGATGTACGGAACGGTGCTGGGGCCGACCTTGTCCTCGCCGGAGTCGTACACGGCGACGACTGCATGGTGGTTGAGCCCGGCGACCGACTGAGCCTCGCGCGTGAACCGGGTCTTGGACACCGGGTCCTCGGCGAGGTCCGCGCGCAGCAGCTTGACGGCGACGGTCCGGCCCAGCCGTACGTCCTCGGCGGCGAACACCTCGGCCATACCGCCGCGGCCCAGCCGGTGGGTCAGCCGGTAACGGCCGTCTCCCACCAGGCCACCTGCGCCCCAATGCTCAGGACCGTCGGCCATCCCGGCGCCGTTTCCCTCGGGTTCGGGTGCCATCAGTCCTCGCCGTCGTCTCTCTCGGCCGCCGCTCAGCGGTAGGTCCTCTTCGGGTGCTCCGATGAACGCTACAGCCTCGGAACCGTCCGCCGTTCGGACAAGGGCCCGGGTGGCCTTGTGGTCACGGAACGGGCACCTGGCTTGACGTGTGCTTGCCCTCCGGCAGACTGGGCGCGACACAAGCGTGGCGAGGGGAAGCAACAGTCATGAGCCAGGACGGCACTCAGGGCCGGTACGCAGGCGGTTCCCTGGCCCGTGGCCGTTACCAGCTACGGGATTTGCTGGGCGAGGGCGGCATGGCCGCGGTGTACCTCGCGTACGACACGGCGCTCGACCGCCAGGTGGCGATCAAGACCCTGCACACCGAGCTGGGCCGCGAGCAGTCCTTCCGCGAGCGGTTCCGCCGTGAGGCCCAGGCTGTTGCGAAACTGTCGCACACCAACATCGTCTCGGTGTTCGACACGGGTGAGGACGAGTTCGACGGCTCGCTCATGCCGTACATCGTCATGGAGTACGTCGAGGGGCAGCCGCTCGGCTCCGTGCTCCAGTCGGACATCGCGCAGTACGGGGCGATGCCGGCCGACAAGGCGCTGAAGGTGACGGCCGACGTGCTGGCCGCGCTGGAGACCAGCCACGAGATGGGCCTGGTCCACCGCGACATCAAGCCGGGCAACGTCATGATGACCAAGCGCGGCGTGGTCAAGGTGATGGACTTCGGCATCGCCCGGGCCATGCAGTCGGGGGTCACCTCGATGACGCAGACCGGCATGGTCGTCGGCACCCCGCAGTACCTCTCCCCCGAGCAGGCGCTCGGGCGCGGGGTCGACGCGCGGTCCGACCTGTACTCGGTCGGCATCATGCTGTTCCAGCTGCTGACCGGGCGGATCCCCTTCGACGCCGACTCGCCGCTGGCCATAGCGTACGCACACGTACAGGAGGAGCCGGTCGCCCCGTCCTCCATCAACCGCGCGGTGACCCCGGCGATGGACGCGCTGGTGGCGCGGGCCCTGAAGAAGAACCCGAACGAGCGTTTCCCCACGGCGGCCGCCATGCAGGACGAGGTCGCGCGGGTGCTGGGCGCCGGGCAGACCGGTGCCCCGGTGATCGTCCCCGGCCCCCACACGGGCGGCAGCGGGGCGGGCGTGGGCTCGGCCGTGTTCCCGCCGGTGGACTCCGGCTTCCAGGCACCGCCGCCGCAGTCGCTCCAGCAGCCGTACCAGGCCCCGCACACGCCGGCGCCGCACACCCCGGCGCCGTCCCCGTACGCGCCGACGCCCGCGCCGGTGCAGCACGGGCAGGGCGGGTACGCGTACCCGCCGCAGCAGCACACCCCGGCGCCTCAGCAGCAGTACGCGCCGCAGACTCCGCCGCCGTACGCGGTCCCCGCCCAGAGGCCGCGGACGTCCGTCAGTACGGGCGGCGCGGGGGCGAAGAAGAACACCCCCGTGGTCGTGGGCGCGATCGTGGTGGCCCTGCTGGCCATCGGCGGCCTGATCGCGGCGCTCGACCTGGGCGGGGACAAGGACAAGGGGAACACCGCCGGCCCCGGCTCCTCCAACGCCCCCAGCGGCTCGACCCAGGCCGGGCACAAGGGGCCGGATCCCACGCGCACGATCGACGTGAACAAGTGCAAGGAGCCGAGCAAGGCGTTCAACGACGCCACCAAGGTCACCGCCCCGGACTTCCGGTACAAGAACATCCGCTCGGTGAAGGAGTGCATCCAGGCCGCGGGCTGGAAGTACAAGATCACCGAGCGCGACGAGGCCGTGTACGGGCAGGACACGGTCCTCGAGCAGCTCCCCGAGGCGGGCACGAACGTCGCCAAGGAAAGCACCGAGTTCACGCTGATCGTCTCGACCGGCGATCCCCAGTAGTCCCACGGCTTCGCGCCATCACGTCGCGGCACGGCTGCGCGACACACCGGCATCCCGGGCGACCCTGATGGGCCGCCCGGGATGCCGGTTTTGCCCCACTATGTAAACCTGAGCACGTCGTCTCGGTATCCCCAGCCTCCCCCGGACCGCGTCCGGGGAGACCCCCAGGGACGGGAGGGGCTCACTGTGACCCAAGGCTTCCACCCGCCGCTACGGTGGCTCGCCTGCGCCGCACTGGTCGCCGCCGCCGCGCTGTCGCCTGCCGTGCCCGTTCTGCCCCTCCTGGCCGCGGCGCCCGCCTTCGCGTCCGCCGGGGATCCCGCTGCCGCTCCCGATCCCGCGACCGCGAGCGCGAGCGCGACGGCGAGCGACGTACCGCAAGAGGCGTACGAGGAACTCGCCGGCAACGCCGCCGGAGCCGGCCGGGAGCGGCCCGGGCAGCCCGCGACCGCATCCGCCAACCCCGAAACGGTGATCGCGGCCCGGCCCGTCCCGCTGCGGCCGCCACCCGCCCGGCCGGTCACCCCGACGCCGTCCGCAGCGCCGAGTTTGCCGGCCGCGGGCACCGCGCTCGGCGCCGAGCCGAACGAGCGGGCCGCCGACCTGGCCGCGCACATACTGCCCCTCGGCACCGGATTCGCCCTGATGGGACTGGGTCTCGGCTTCATGGGGATGCGGCTGCGCAAGGGGCCCTGACCTCTCCCTGCGACGGATGCGGAGCCGTCCGTCCCCCTTGGGATGTACGCCGGAGGGAGGTTGCACCCACCGGCATACTCGGTATACATACTGAGTATGTCCATTCGCCACGGCCTTCTCGCCCTCCTGGAACGGGGTCCTCGGTACGGCTCCCAGCTGCGTACCGAGTTCGAATCCCGCACCGGCTCCACCTGGCCGCTGAACGTCGGGCAGGTGTACACCACGCTCGCCCGGCTGGAGCGTGACGGCCTCGTCGCACCCGGCGGCGAGGACAGCGCCGGCCACACGCTCTACGCCATCACCGACCCCGGACGCGCCGAACTGCACCAGTGGTACGAGCGCCCCGTCGACCGCGCCAACCCGCCCCGCGACGAACTCGCCATCAAGCTCGCGATGGCCGTCGGGGCACCCGGCGTGGACATCCGCGCCGTCATCCAGGCCCAGCGGCACGCCACCGTCAAGGCGATGCAGGACTACACCCGGCTCAAGGCCCAGGCGCTCGCCGCGATCGAGAGCGGGCAGACCCGCGAACGCGACGACGTGGCCTGGCTGCTGGTCCTGGAGCAGCTCATCTTCCAGACCGAGGCCGAGGCCCGCTGGCTCGACCACTCCGAGGCCCGCCTCGTACGGCTCTCCGTGGCCGCCGCGCGGCCGGTGGCGACCTCGGCGTCCGACCCGGCGCCCGGCCCGGCGCCCGAAGCCGAACCCGAGCCGCCCGGGGCCGCCCGCACGACTGCCGCCAAGGCCCCGACCGCCGCCACGACCCGCCCCGAGGCCACCGGCCGCTGAGGCTCCGGCCACCGGCCACCGGCCACCCGCCGCCGAGGCCACCGCGAACACCACAACCGACCCGCTCCGTCCCGCCCGCCCGTACGCGCGGCGGGGCTGAACGACCGCACCTCCAGGGGGACACCCTTCATGCCTGACCAGCCCGTACTCCAGTTGGACCAACTCGTCCGCACACACGGCAGTGGAGCCACCGAGGTCCACGCCCTGCGCGGCATCAACCTCTCCGTCTTCCCCGGCGAACTCGTCGCCGTCATGGGCCCCTCCGGCTCCGGCAAGTCCACGCTGCTCACCCTCGCCGGGGGACTCGACACCCCCAGCAGCGGCCGGGTGATCGTCGAAGGCACCGACATCACCGCCGCCAACCGCAAGGAGCTGGCCGCCCTGCGCCGGCGCAGCATCGGCTACGTCTTCCAGGACTACAACCTGATCCCGGCGCTCACCGCCGCCGAGAACGTTGCCCTGCCCCGCGAACTCGACGGGATATCCGCCCGCAAGGCCCGCGTCTCCGCGCTCGCCGCCCTGGAGGAGATGGGGCTGGGCCAGCTCGCCGACCGCTTCCCCGACGAGATGTCCGGCGGCCAGCAGCAGCGCGTGGCCATCGCCCGCGCCCTCGTCGGCGACCGCCGCCTGGTCCTCGCCGACGAGCCCACCGGCGCCCTCGACTCCGAGACCGGCGAGTCCGTGCTCGCCCTGCTGCGCTCGCGCTGCGACGCCGGCGCCGCGGGGATCCTGGTCACGCACGAGCCGCGGTTCGCCGCCTGGGCCGACCGCGTCGTCTTCCTGCGCGACGGCAGCGTGGTCGACGAGACCCTGCGCGCCGGCGCCGACTCCCTGCTGTTCGGGCAGGCGGCCGCACAGTGATCTCCTGGTACCACTCCTGGGTCGCGGCCATCCGGATCGCCCGCCGCGACGCCTGGCGCTCCAAGGGCCGCAGCATCCTCGTCCTCGCGATGATCGCCCTGCCGATCGTCGGCGTGAGCGCCGCCGACCTGACCATGCGCAGTGCCGAACTCTCCGTCGAGCAGAACCTCCAGCGCCGCCTCGGCGCCGCCGACGCCGAGCTCAGCCTCTCCCGCATGAACGTGCCGATCTACCAGAGCCCCGACGGCAACCGGTACGCGCCGGTCGGCGGCTACGACTCGTACGAGCCGCCCAAGGAGGAGAACCCGCAGCTTCTGCAGCAGTCGATCCCGGCCGGCGCCGAGGTCGTCAAGGACAGCACCGGGCACGCCAAACTGCGCACCACGCACGGGCTCCTCGACGCCAACCTTCGCGAGATCGACACGCACAGCCCGCTGGTGAAGGGCCGGTTCACGCTCGACCGGGGCCGGCTGCCCGAGGCGGCCGGCGAGGTCATCGCCACCAACGCGTTCCTGAAGGAGTCCGGCTACTTCGTCGGCTCCAGCGTCAACGCCCGCGGCACGAACCTCGAGTACAAGATCGTGGGCTCGTACGAACTGCCCAACGCGCTCAGTGAAGTGCAGCTCATCGCGCAGCCTGGGACGCTGCTGACCCCGCTCGACAAGGCCCTGCAGGCCGCCGGGGTGTCCGGGGTGCGGGCCGATGACGTGTTCCTCGTGAAGGTCGGCGGCGCCGGTGGTTTCACGTGGAACATGGTCAAGGACGTCAACGGCAAGGGCGTGCTCGCCATCTCGCGCGCCGTCACCCTCGACCAGCCCGCCGATTCCGAAGTGCCGCTGTACACGCAGGAGCCCAAGGAGCAGTTCCAGGCCTCCGGTTCGCCCCGCGCCGCCGAAATGGCCGTCCTGGCCACCGTCGTCGGTCTCGCCATGCTGGAGATCTGCCTGCTCGCCGGCCCCGCCTTCGCGGTCGGCGCCCGGCGCTCGCGCCGCCAGCTCGGGCTCGTCGGCGCCAACGGCGGCGACCGGCGGCACATCCGGGCCATCGTGCTCTCCGGCGGCCTGGTCATCGGCGCCGCTGCCGCCGTCGTCGGCACCGCCATCGGCATCGCCCTCACCCTGGGGCTCCGGCCGCTGCTCGAGGAGTACCTCGGGCTGCGCTGGGGCGGGTTCGACCTCCGGCCGCTGGAGCTGGCCGCCATCGCCCTGCTCGCCGTGGTGACCGGCCTGCTGGCCGCCATCGCCCCCGCGATCACCGCCTCGCGGCAGACCGTCCTGGCCTCGCTCACCGGCCGCCGCGGCGTCCGCCGCGCCAACCGGGTGCTGCCCGTCCTCGGCCTGTTCGCCATCGCCGGCGGCGCCGCCATCGCCCTGTACGGCACGGTGTCCGAGATGGGCTCCATGGTCGTCGCGGCCGGCAGCGCCATCGCCGAGCTCGGCGTCGTCGCCCTCACCCCGGTGCTGGTCGGCCTCTTCGGACGGCTCGGACGCTGGCTGCCGCTGTCGCCCCGGCTCGCGCTGCGCGACGCCGTGCGCAACCGGGGGCGTACGGCTCCCGCCGTGGCCGCGGTCCTGGCCGCGGTGGCCGGCACCGTCGCGGTGGCGACGTACCAGCACAGCCAGGACGTCCAGGCCCGGCACGAGTACGTCGCCGACCTGCCGCACCACTCGGGGCTGGTCTCGGTCTCCGACAACAGCTCCTACAAGGACGTCCCGGCCGTTCGCCAGGCCTTGGCCAAGGAGTTCTCGCTGTCCGTACGGGCCGACGTGGAGCGCCTGGTGGTCGGCAAGCCGGGCTGCGACGCGTACTCGCACGAACCGGGCTGCGGGCGCGCCGAGGTCATCGTGCCCAAGGACCAGCGCTGCCCGCTCTACGAATCCGAGCACGGGCCGGCCGACTTCACCCCCGAGAAGGCCAAGGAGCTGCGCAAGGACTGGCGCTGCGCGCAGATGCGGCACCGGAACTTCGTGGAGAACGACACGGTCGTCTCCGACGAGAAGCTGCTGACCGCGCTGGCCGTGACCGACCCGGGCGCCGTCGCCGCTCTGAAGTCGGGCAAGCCCGTCTCCCTCGACAAGCAGAACGTCAAGGACGGCAAGGTCACCATCCGGCTCATCACCGACCCCGACGCGGCCGACAGCGCGCGGGGCAAGGGCGAGGAGAAGCCGGGTGAGGACAAGGTCCTGCCCGTCTACCAGGCGCCGGAGGGCGTCAATGGCTGGGGCGTCAAGCTCATCCTTCCGGCCGCGACGGCGAAGGCCGCCGGTCTGACGACGGCCCCGTTCGGCTCGTACTTCGCGCTCGACGGCGCGCCGAGCAGCAAGCAGCGCCAGCAACTGGACGGCGCCCTCGACACGATGGGCGTGGAAGCCCAGGTCAAGATCGAGCAGGGTTACCAGGGGGACAACAGCATCGAGATGCTCGCCCTGGCCCTCTTCGCGGGCCTGGTCACCATCGGTGCGGCCGGCATCGCCACCGGGCTCGCCCAGGCGGACGCCGAGGCCGACCTGAAGACCCTGGCCGCGGTCGGCGCCGCCCCGCGGGTGCGGCGCACGCTGAGCGGTTTCCAGTGCGGGGTGGTCGCCCTGATGGGCGTGGTCCTGGGCTCGGCGGCGGGCATCCTGCCGGCGGTCGGGCTGCGGCTCACCCAAGCCCGGGAGATGGAACGGTTCATCGAGCGGGGCACCGCGATGGGCTGGATCAGCACCGGGGAGAAGGTGTACGTGCCGATCGCCGTGCCGTGGGAGACCCTGGGCGCCCTGGTGATCCTGGTCCCGCTGGGCGCGGCCCTGCTCGCGGCCCTGGTCACCCGTTCGAGCGGCGCCCTGGCCCGGCGGGCTGCGGGCTGATGTCGGTGCCCCCGTACAGGGTGGATCACGCCCGTACGGGGGCACACCGTGTGAGTACGAAGGTGTGCGAGACAATGACGGCATGGAGATGCCGAGGAGTGAACGGTCGCAGGACAGCCCCCCGAACGTTCTGATCGTGGGACAGGACGGGATGGCGGTCGGCGGCGCCGATGACGAGTCGCGCGAGGTCCCGGTGACGGAGATGGTCGAACAGCCCGCCAAGGTCATGCGGATCGGCAGCATGATCAAGCAACTCCTGGAAGAGGTCCGCGCCGCGCCTCTGGACGAGGCAAGCCGGGTCCGTCTCAAGGACATCCACGCCGCTTCGGTGAAGGAGCTTGAGGACGGTCTGGCTCCGGAGCTGGTCGAGGAACTGGAGCGTCTCTCCCTGCCCTTCACGGAGGAGGCGATTCCGTCCGAGGCGGAACTGCGGATCGCGCAGGCGCAGTTGGTGGGCTGGCTGGAGGGTCTCTTCCACGGGATCCAGACGGCCCTGTTCGCGCAGCAGATGGCGGCGCGGGCCCAGCTGGAACAGATGCGGCGCGCCCTGCCGCCGGGCGGGTCCCACGACGACGACGAGGAAGGCCCGCACGGCGCGATCCGCTCGGGCCCCTATCTCTAGCCTCCGACCACGGCGGGCCCGAGCCCCTATACGAGGCCCGGGCCCGCCGTTCCGTGTCCAACGGGCGGCATAAGCCAAAATCCAGCCCCGCCACCGTTTGAGGCGCCGGGTCTGGGGCGGAGCCCCGGGTCTTTGAGCCGCGCCGACACGGGGGCATCAGCCAAGTCCAGCCCCGCCGCCGTTTGAGGCGCGGGATCTGGGACGGAGCCGCAGGTCTTTGAGCCGCGCCGAAAACGGCCGCATCAGCCAAGTCCAGCCCCGCCGGCGTTTGAGGCGCCGGGTCTGGGGCGGAGCCCGGGTTGTTGGGCCGTGCCCGCGGTCAGGGCGGGGCGGGGCGTAAGTCCCGGTTAAGCGGCGCTCCCCGCCGGGGACATGCGCCACGCATACTCGGGGCATGAGCTACGACGCAGTCGTCCTGGCGGGCGGAGCCGCCCGCCGCCTCGGCGGCGCCGACAAACCCGCGCTGGAAGTCGGCGGCCGTACCCTCCTGGACCGCGTCTTGGCCGCCTGCGCCGGCGCCCGCACCACCGTCGTGGTCGGCGGCCGCAGACCCACCGCCCGCCCGGTCCACTGGACCCGCGAGGACCCCCCCGGCGGCGGCCCCCTCGCCGCGCTGGACGCCGGCCTGCGCCGGACCACGGCCGCGCAGGTCCTCGTGCTCTCCGCGGACCTGCCCTTCCTCGACGCCGAAACCGTACGCGCGCTCCTCGACTCGCCCGGCCCCGAAGGCGCCATGCTCCGCGACCCCACCGGCCGCGACCAGCCCCTCGTCGCCGCCTACCGCGCCGAACCCCTACGCCGCGAACTCGCACTCCTCGCCACCGAGCACGGCAACCTCACCGGGCTCCCCCTGCGCGCCCTCACCGCCGAACTCGACCTCGCCACCGTCACCGCCGCTGCGCCACTCGCCTCCTTCGACTGCGACACCTGGGACGATCTCGCCGCCGCCCGCGCCCGGATCAGGGAGCATGGAACCGTGCTGGACCAATGGATCACCGCCGTCAAGAACGAGCTGGGCCTCGACCTCCCCGTCGACACGAAGACCCTGCTCGACCTCGCCCGCGACGCCGCGCACGGCGTCGCCCGGCCCGCCGCCCCGCTGACCACGTTCCTGGTCGGCTACGCGGCGGCCCAAGCCGAAGCCCGCGGCGCCGACCCCGCCCAGGCCGTCGCCGAAGCCTCCCGCAAGGCCGCCGACCTGGCGCTGCGCTGGGCCGCGGAGGCCGAGGCCGAGGCCGCCCCCGGGGACGGGAACGGCTCCGGATGAGCCCCACCGAGGCCGACCACGCCCTCGACCAGGCCCTCGCCCTGGTCCGCCGCCATCCCGACGGCGGCGGCCACCGCCCCGCCGCCTGGTCCCGGGCCCGGGAGGCCGCCGCCCGCGCCGGCGAGAGCGGCCGCGGCCGCACCCGCCGGGCGACCCTCGCGGACGCCCTCGGCGAGGTCCTGGCCGCGCCCCTGGACGCCCTCACCGACCTGCCGTCCTTCGACACCTCCGCCATGGACGGCTGGGCCGTCGCGGGACCCGGTCCCTGGACCATCCGCGCCGGCGGCGGGGTACTGGCCGGCTCCGACCGGCCCGAGCCCCTCGCGGACGGGGAGGCGGTACGGATCGCCACCGGCGCCCGGATCCCCGCCGACACCACCGCCGTGATCCGCAGCGAGCACTCCCGCGAGGCGGGCACCCAGCTCCACCCCGAGCGGCCGGTCGCCACCGGCCAGGACATCCGCCCGCGGGGCCAGGAGTGCCGCTCCGGCGACCTGTTGCTGCCCGCCGGATCGCTGGTCACCCCCGCCGTGCTCGGGCTCGCCGCGGCCGCCGGGTACGACGAGCTGACCACCCGGCCCCGCCCGCGCGTGGAGATCCTGGTGCTCGGCGACGAGCTGCTCACCGAGGGCCGGCCGCACGACGGCCTGGTCCGCGACGCCCTGGGCCCCATGCTCGGCCCGTGGCTCACCCGGCTCGGCGCCGAGGTCATCGCCACCCGGCGGCTCGGTGACGACCCGGACGGCGCCGAGGCCCTGCTGAAGGCCGTCACCGACTCCACCGCCGACCTGGTCATCACCACCGGCGGCACCGCCTCCGGGCCCGTCGACCACGTCCACCCCGTTCTGCGGCAGGCCGGCGCCGAGCTCCTCGTCGACGGGGTCGCCGTGCGCCCCGGCCACCCGATGCTGCTGGCCCGGCTCGGCGCCCCCGCGGACGGCCGCCACGTGGTGGGCCTGCCCGGCAACCCGCTCGCCGCCGTCTCCGGCCTGCTGACCCTCGCCGAACCTCTGGTCCGCGCCCTCGCCGGACGCCGCCGGCGCCCCCGGTACGCGCTGCCCGTGGAGGGCGACGTACCGGGCCACCCGCACGACACCCGGCTCGTGCCGGTACTGCTGACCGACGAGCACGCCGTACCGCTGCGCTACAACGGCCCGGCGATGCTGCGCGGAGTGGCCGCGGCCGACGCGCTGGCCGTCGTACCGCCGCACGGCGCACGGTCCGGGCAGGAGCTGGAGATCCTGGACCTGCCGTGGGCCTCGGGGGGATGTTTCACGTGAAACTTCACGGCCAGGACGCCATGGCCCGCGGCGCCGACGAGAAACTCGTCTCCCGGCGCATCAAACTGCCCAAGCGCATCGTCGAGAGGCCGCTGCGCCAGGTCACCCGCCGCCTGCTGATGGCGCTGTTCGTGATGTTCCTGACGGTCCTGCTCGTGTGGATCGACCGCGATGGCTACCACGACAACGCCAACGACAAGGTGGACCTGCTCGACTGCATCTACTACGCCACCGTCACGCTGTCGACGACCGGCTACGGCGACATCGTCCCGTACAGCGACAGCGCGCGGCTGGTGAACGTCCTGCTGATCACGCCGCTGCGCGTACTGTTCCTGATCATCCTGGTCGGCACCACCCTGGAAGTCCTCACCGAGCGCACCAGGGAAGAGTGGCGGCTGAACCGCTGGAGGAAGAACTTGCGTGACCACACGGTCGTCGTCGGCTTCGGCACCAAGGGCCGCTCGGCCCTGCAGACGCTGCTGGCCACCGGCCTCCAGAAGGAGCAGGTCGTCATCGTGGACCCCAGCGCCAAGGTGATCGACATCGCCAACGCGGAGGGCTTGACGGGTGTGGTCGGCGATGCCACGCGCTCCGACGTGCTGCTGCGGGCCGAACTCCAGAAGGCCCGTCAGATCGTCATCGCCACCCAGCGGGACGACACGGCGGTCCTGGTCACCCTGACGGCGCGCCAGCTCAACCGCGGGGCGAAGATCGTGGCCGCCGTACGGGAAGAGGAGAACGCACCGCTGCTGCGCCAGTCGGGCGCGGACGCGGTCATCACGAGCGCGAGCGCGGCCGGCCGGCTGCTCGGCCTCTCGGTGCTCAGCCCGAGTGCGGGCACGGTGATGGAGGACCTGATCCAGCAGGGCAGCGGACTCGACCTCATCGAACGGCCCGTCAACCGGTCGGAGGCCGGCAAGAGCGTGCGGGACACGGACGACTTGGTGGTCAGCGTCCTGCGCGGACACCGGCTGCTCGCGTACGACGACCCGCACGCGAGCCCGCTCCAGCTGACGGACCGTCTCATCACCATCGTCCGCGCGGTGCCGCCGACTTCGCCGCCGGTGGTGTTGGGCCCGGCGGAGTAGCCCCACTGGGCGTGGCGGGCGGGGTCGCGTAGCCTCCGGGCCATGCATGCGATCACCATCGAGCAGCCCGGCGGCCCCGAGGCCCTGGTGTGGGCGGACGTTCCCGATCCGGTGGCCGGCGACGGCGAGGTCCTCGTCGAGGTCGCGGCGAGCGCCGTGAACCGCGCCGACGTCCTCCAGCGGCAGGGGTTCTACGCACCGCCGCCCGGCGCCTCGCACTACCCCGGCCTGGAGTGTTCCGGGCGGATCTCGGCCATCGGGCCCGGAGTCTCGGGCTGGTCGGTGGGCGACGAGGTGTGCGCTCTGCTGGCCGGCGGCGGGTACGCGGAGCGCGTGGCGGTCCCGGCGGGGCAACTGCTGCCCGTTCCGGCGGGCCTGGACCTGGTGGCGGCCGCTGCGCTGCCCGAGGTCGTGGCCACGGTGTGGTCGAACGTGTTTATGGTGGCGGGCCTGCGCCCCGGCGAGACCCTGCTGGTGCACGGCGGTTCCAGCGGCATCGGCACCATGGCGATCCAGCTCGCGAAGGCGGTCGGCGCGCGGGTGGCGGTGACGGCGGGCGGCAAGGAGAAGCTGGCCCGCTGCGCGGAACTGGGCGCGGACATCCTGATCGACTACCGGGAGCAGGACTTCGTGGAGGAGCTGCGGGCCGCGACCGGCGGGGCCGGCGCGGACGTGATCCTGGACATCATGGGCGCGAAGTACCTGGCGCGGAACGTGGACGCGCTGGCCGTGAACGGCCGCCTGGCGGTGATCGGGCTCCAGGGCGGGGTCAAGGCGGAACTGAACCTGGGCGCACTGCTGGCGAAGCGGGCGGCGATCACCGCGACCTCGCTGCGGGCCCGGCCGCTGGAGGAGAAGGCGGCCATCGTGGCGGCCGTACGGGAGCACGTCTGGCCCCTGGTGGCGGCGGGCCGGGTCCGTCCCGTGGTCCACGCGTCGTACCCGATGCGGGAGGCCTCGCAGGCCCACCGGGTCCTGGAGTCCAGCACGCACGTGGGCAAACTGCTGCTGACCCCCTAGCCCGCCAGTGCTGTGGTCGGAAAGGTTTGCCGGGTCGCGGTGTCCGGTGCGGTGCATCGCAAGGCGGAGGAC